>NZ_DASYBS010000041.1:0-7085 GCF_036500665.1 Cedecea sp. | reverse complement strand
CGTCCTCATCAGAAGGAGAGAAGGTGGGGCCGGGCGGGTATTCTTTGCCACGGAGGTGGCGGGCTGAGGGATATCAGGGCCGGAGACCTGCCCGGGACGATCATAAGGGGGGGTAACCGTTGTCATAACTGTTCCTTGAATATAAAAACATATAACAATTAGTGAGTTATCATTGCTCTCTGGTTCCAGTTTTCTTTCAGGCTCGGGAATAATACCTGTGGCACAGGCATCCGTAGACAGGACGTTTTCAACTAATGTGGGCTGAAAATCAGGGGTAAATGCAGGTTTGAGCATTTATAAACGCAGGTTGCTACAGATAGTGAACGTCACAGGATGGCGTCCATAAAACGGTCGTTTGTTGGGCTATTTTTAATACGTCAGCGACTGTCCATCTCCATTGATTGAAATGTGGAGGCAGACAGACAGCCACATGAGGATTAATTATTTTTCCAGTTGGTGGAAACCGGGTTAATCACTGTGTTTTTTTCTTGAATATAAGTGCCGTTCTGTTGGGCAATGGCTTCGCCAGTATCAACAATCGCGTTCTGAATAAACACGTTTTGCTTTTCTCCCTGAACGAAGGTTAACTGATGAAAGGCAGTTTTATTGCCCCAGTCGCTGGAAGGTAGCGAAATGAAACGCACTGTGAAGTTTTCATCATCGAATTTGCCCTGCATGGAGTAAACACCATAGTGGTTTTCACCCTGCGAAATGATTTTATAGACGCCGTTATCGTAATAATAAATTTCGGCATCGGGGAACGGTTTTCTGTCGTACATTTTACGGTAATGCAGCACCTGCTTAATGGTGGGCTGACCGAAGCTGACGGTCAGATTTTTACTGTCCGCTGAGGTCGTCAGCCCTTCAGCGTGAGCACTGCTAATGAGCATCAACAGACTTGCGGTTGCCGTTGTGATTACTTTCACTTCAATTCTCCTGGTCTGATTCTGTAGATGATGTGCGTCAAGGTGCTGAAACTACGCCACAAATTTTTCACGATTGCAAATTTCTATATAGGTACCGCATGCATAAAGGACAGGCAGAAGGCGTTAGTGCATAGACAGAGTTGACTACAGTTTCTTTTACCTACCTCAATTCAGGCAGATCTTACCTGTTTATGGACAAAGGGAGGCCTACTGACAGCAGAAGATTCTACACTGCCACACAGATAGCCACTTGCGTCTGCTGTGCGGCAAAACCCCTAGGCACATAAGTGGGGGCGATGGGCATTTTGTAACATGCCATCATCTCAGTTATTTTTTCGCCTTCTTAATTTTTCAATTATCCAACACCCCTTACCTGCAGCGCTCGCCGCAAGCCATAACTAGCGCAGTCTGTTATGGCGAGGAAGCGCCATTTATTCTGCACGAATATATATCGCGGTCACTCTCGGCTACCAGAAAATGATTAGCTTCAATGGCTTTATCCACATATCCACGGGCTATTTTTATATTAATTTTTAAAGATCGTTTTTAGATCTTTTTTTAGAGATGCCAAATACTCAAGCACCATGCGGTTCTCACGGGCGTCGCTGTGACAATTTGCCCTGAACTATGTGACAAATCACCCTCAAACAACGCTATAAAACACAGAGTTATCCTTTGAAGTTGACTAATTCATAATTGATGTGACAATGTTTTAACCTGTCACAAATAGCACGGAGCACCCATGACGGATGTCCCTTTGATCAATCAGAAAAAGAGAAAAAACAGCCCACGTATTGTTCAATCAAATGAGCTTACTGAAGCCGCTTATAGCTTATCTCGCGATCAAAAACGGATGCTCTACCTCTTCGTTAACCAAATTCGCAAATCAGATGGCACGCTTCAGGAACATGATGGCATCTGCGAGATACAGGTCGCTCATTATGCAACTACTTTTGGTCTGACTTCTGCTGAAGCGAGTAAGGATATACGCCAGGCACTAAAAGGCTTTGCCGGAAAGGAAGTGGTGTTTTACCGGCCTGAAGATGACTCGGGTGATGAGAAAGGCTATGAGTCGTTTCCCTGGTTCATTAAGCGTGCTCATAGTCCCTCCAGAGGGACTTATAGCGTACATATCAACCCTTACCTTATCCCGTTCTTCATTGGCCTCCAGAATCGTTTTACACAGTTCAGGCTAAGCGAAACCAAGGAGATAACAAACCCTTACGCTATGCGTTTGTATGAGTCTCTGTGCCAGTACAGAAAATCCGATGGTTCAGGGGTAGTTTCTTTGCGTATTGACTGGATCATGGAACGCTATCAACTGCCGCAGAGTTATCAGCGTATGCCCGATTTCCGCCGCAGGTTCCTGCAGTCGAGTGTCGATGAGATAAATAACCGCACACCAATGCGTCTTTCATATATTGAAAAAAAGAGAGGCAGACAGACCACCCATATTGTATTTTCCTTCAAAGACATAGCGTCAATTTAGGCGCTATTCAGTAAGTGCAATTTGTCACAGTTATGAGTACCTGTTGTCACCTTTTCCATATTTTTGAGGGTGATTTGTCACTCTACACCTGACGACATTCTTCCCTTTTCATATCTTACCCAGCTCACAACGTCTTTGACGTAACATCTGTGGTACAGCTTCAGCAATAACAGCGGAAGAAATTTAAGTAAGGGCGATTTGTCACATTTTACTGCTATTACCAGCCCATGAGGGCGATTTGTCACAGCTATTGATCGATTTTCCCAAGCCTCATTGTCAGAAAATGCCTGTAGTCTCAAATGGCTACACGTCGCTGGAAAAGGTAGACAAACTGTTTACTACCCTTTTAAGCTTTTTAGCATACCCACAGCCTCTGTCTCGGGCATCTGAAACTGCACTCTGTGTCTTGCCGCCACGTCGAGCGCAAACACCTTCGTGTACACTTCCGTCGAGCTTATAGATTTGTGGCCCATTAACGCCTGCAGCACCTTTAGCGGTATACCGGCGTACAGCATGTGCATCGCGTAAGAGTGGCGGAAAGTATGTGGTGTCACCGGTACTGAGAACGCCACCCCATCGGCCGCGGCGGCCTCCAGCGCTTCGCAGAGCCAGGTGCGGACGGTACGGTCGGTAATATCCCAGATGCGAGCTTTCTCGGTTCTTCCGGTGCGTTTATTGCGCCGCTCAAGCGGAATTTTCAGGGTGGCCACCATCATCTCCAGCTGGCTGACATAGTGGTGATCCGAGAGAGGGACGATACGGTGAGGCGGTCTACCGGCGGGTGTTCGGCCTGCCGTTCTTGCTGCTTTCTCCGCTCGCTGTTTGAGAGTGGCCAGCTGCACGAACGGCCAGGGCGGTGCCAGCGAAAAGTCAGCCCTTGTGAGTGCCAGCGCTTCGTTAATGCGGGCGCCCGTGTTCCAGAGGGTGGCCAGCAGCATTTTGCGGTGCAGATCCGGCACGTAGTGGAGCAGGGCGCTCACCTCCGGCGCCAGCAGGTATTTCGGCAGTTCGTCCTGCACCAGAGCCATCTGGCGCAGAGCCAGCGCGGCCGGGTAGTCGATGGCCACCGGCAGCTGCGCCGCCGCACCGTAGCTGACCGCTGATCCTGGCAGTGCCGGCACCGTCATTCATCTTCTCCGGTGAGCGCCCGGGTCTGTGCCGCTGGCCTGTCATCGCTGCTCACCCTGTTCTGCGGCTCAGCGCCCCCATACGGCATGGCAGCCAGGGCTTCCAGGTCACCGGTATGACCGGCAAACCATCCCTCCGGATCCTTCCCGTTCAGCAGTAGCTGCAGCCAGCCGGCAGACGTCCGGCGGATCGTCTGCTGAAAATACCGCAGGTGGTGCATCCCGGCAACCTGCCGGGGTTCGCTCTCCTCGTCCTCCGGCGCCCAGTCGAAGGTGTTGATGGCCAGACCGGCGCCTTTCTCTTTCAGGAACGTCAGAAACTGAAGCAGGCTCCGCCGGCCACCGCTGCCGTTACGGGGGCTGAGATGAAAGGTGCCGGTCAGCACGGCGACGATGGTCTGTCCGGTGGAGGCCGATCGCCGCAGGCACAGCGTGGCCCCCTCATGAAAACCCTGGCCGACGCGAAGCAGCTCGAAGATGTAACCATTGCTACCGTCCGCCGGCAGGAAAAAATCCTCATACAGGCCGGAAATATCCTGCACCGGAAACACATCTCCCTCACCGGTGATTAGCCATTCTGTACGGACGCCGCAGTATTTCTCTATCGCGCCGGCGACAGCCGCTGTCATTTCCGCACGCCCTTCGGCGATGTCCATCAGCAGGCCTGGACCGGTCCCCAACTGGCCGCTGAGACGCACAAAATCTCCCATATCCACGGTGCCGGTACCCGTCCGCTCGCCGAATCCGTCCTCGTTCAGGCGCTGCAGCATCCACCGCAGGCGCTGTCCGGTTTCCTGCTGCCAGCGATCGCGCATCGACAGCGGCACAATGTTCTGCGACGGATCGGTAGCCGGGTAGAGCGTCGCCAATGCCAGGCGGATCTCTCCCTCTACTGAGCGCTCATTTTTCATGGCTGACTGCGTGATGCGCTCAAACAGCCCCTCATCGATATTTCTGGCCTGTATTTTTGCCATGTATACAACCTTAGTCACAATTCAACACAACACACTTATTCAGGGCATAATGACACCAATAGACTATTAATGGCAATAACGCATAAAAGAACACACAAAGACTCAATTTGAGCTCATTGAGAATAAAACTCAGATACTAAACAGGCTGACAGTTTCATTCCGCAATTAACGGAAGCCCGTTTCGCGATGATCCGAATTTCTGCATATAGACGACTTTCCGGAAGTGCGGCACGACGGATGAGGATGCAAACCTGCAATTTCTGACATCAGGCGGGCCGTCGCAAAACAGGGAGATAACACAACATATAGAGTCTTATACAGCTGGCAGAGCTACCACATATGGTGTTCATGGAACACTGAGCGGCGGGGTGGCCGGGTGAGATCCGGAACTCAGGGTTTTCGGATCTCAGTAGAAATGAGAAGAGAAAGACACAGGCATAGCAGAATAAACATCACATTTATAAACTAATAGCACATCACAAAATTATTACTTCACTTTTATAAGCAATGAACAAAGCATATAAATGCTATGCTAGCATCATAATCAAATCAAAGATGAAAGGAACGATGATGCTCAGCCAGCTTAACCTGCGTTTTCCCAAAAAACTGATCGCCGCGCTGAAAACGCGCGCCGGGGAAGAAAATCTCTCCGTCAATGCGCTGGCCGAACGTTTTCTCGATGACGGCCTGCAGACGGCCGCCGCCGGCGACAGGTATTTTCAGCTGATGGCCGATCCGGAAGCCACGGTCCGGCAGCTGTACCGGCATATTATTCTCGGGCAGACCTTCGGCACTGCGCCCGTCTCCCGCGACGCCCTGCGCTTCATGCTGGCCTTTTCCCGGGAAGCTTTTTTGCGGGGGCAGGGCAGGCTTGCGACTCTCCCGGCCCTGTATACACTGCTGGACATCACCCGTGATCTGCTGGCCTGGCAGTCAGAGCATGACCAGCCAGTCGATACCCATTATCTGAAGGGGATCTTCCGGCTAACCGGAGAAAATCAGGTGGAAGACTTTGACCATTTCCGGGCGGCGCTGAACCCCGTCATCGATCAGAGCTATGCCGAACATCTGCTGCGCCCGCTGGAAAGCGACTGTTTTATGCTGGCGGAGGTCCCGGATGCGGTACTGGCGGCGATTTTCACCCTGCCACGGCTGAAGGCCATTTTTCCCCTGGTGCTGCGCGGCCAGAACTGGACCGAAGAACAGGCCGCCGCCATGGCACAGGAACTTCGCCCGACGCTCCCGGCCGTGACGGAGGTTATTGAGGCCGGCACGCTGCGCCTGGAGATCCGCGTGGATGGCCAGCATCCGGGTCAGCGTCCGGGGGCCTGGTACGACACCCCTAAAATGCATCTGATCATCACCGGCCAGGAGTTTGTGGTGCCATATGGCTGGGCCGCCTTTTCAGAGCTGCTGGGTCTGCTCACCCTGTACGCCCGGCATCCGCAAGCGCTGGCGCACGGCCATCAGGGTGAGCACGCGATGTTCTCCCCGCCGGGAAACGTCTCTGAAGAAGGGTTCTTTGGTATGGGCGGATTACGGATCTTTCTGCCGGCAGAAGGGTTTGAGGTGCTGGTCCGGGAGCTCACCGTGAAAAGTGCCGAAGGCACGCTGGCAGAGGCCCTGACCGGGCTGCGCTGCCTGTATGGAGATCTGTAGATGGGGTCTGAAAATGCATTGTCCCGCGCCGGATTTGAAGGTCCGGTAATGAAAGCAGAAGACTGCCGTTACGGGATATCCTGAGCGTGTTGTCGGAGTGGCCGTCGAGTAAAGTGACTGAACTTCTGCCATGGAACGTAGATCTCACCGACAAATAACTGTCAATACGGCGCTCACTTAACGGCTACCTTTAATGCAACAGAACCTCTACCGGAGTGGATTCTATGGCATAACTTAAGCCACAACGTCGCTGAGTGGAACATATTAAAAACGAAGCAATCACATAAGTTCCTATAATTGGGTCTAAGCTCGAACTTTCTTGGCTGGTCGCACACTAAAATAATCTAATCTGTTTTCTGTCTCAACTAACTAACGTTGAAGAAAATTATGAATCACATCAATCCTGCTGTTCTTCAGCGTTCTGCATTTGTTTGCTCGGATAATACTTTTAGTTGCCCCCACAAAGTACTCCCCCTAACCACCATATAACCGGATGTTTTCTGATCCGCCAGTACTTTTTTGAAGACAACAGAACAGGTCCAGACTGCTCTTTACATAAAAGAATTCGATACCATCGCCACCGATTCTGAACATGGCAAGGAAGAAATACAATGATATTAATACCAGGACAACTATTGCTGTTCTATCAACTCATGAGGATAAAGTAATATGCCCATTATGTCTCTATCAACGACCACACAGACAGAAATTTCCCGCCAGGTGGATTACAATCAGCCCAGGCCAACAACCAATATAAGAGGAAAAAATTTCTGGAACAGTAGCCCGCCTGCGGCGGGAGCTAAGGCGCTGTCAGAAAGGCGCTTTTTTCAGCTACCGTAGCCCGTTATAATCCCGCGCATGTATATTCCCCGACCTGCAAAGCTCCTCTTCCTGATTGATGATGGCTGGG
>NZ_DASYBS010000040.1:0-1542 GCF_036500665.1 Cedecea sp. | reverse complement strand
GCCAGAAACAAGGCGTAATATTCGTCAATCAGGCAGTTAAAAGCCTCGATCAACTGCGGTAACGTCTGCACCTGAATCAAGCCTTGCTCGATGCATTCACGCGCCTCCTGGTTATAACGTTGCGCCAGCACACGCACGATCGCCGTTTTATCCGGGAAATACTGATACAGCGCCCCGATTGAAATACCGGCATTCTGCGCCACTTCACTCATACGCATCGCATCGCTGCCCTGCGCGGCTATCAGTGCCGTCGCACAATCAAGAATCAATTTTACCTTTTCCCGGCTACGCGTTTGGCTGGGTTTACGCCGCAGTGCGGGCGATTTTTTTTGCTTATCATTCATCATGCGTCGTCCTTTGAACAAAAACTGCCTTGACAATAATACGAGGGTTTATCATATTTACAAAACATGAGTAATACTCACATTTGGAGCGACACCATGAACAACAACCAAAACGAGTCACCAATTCTGGTTTTAGGCGCTACCGGGAAAACTGGCAGCCGTGTGGCAACACGGTTACAACAGCTGGGGATCCCCGTACGGGCCGGGCATCGTAGTGCAACTCTTCCTTTTGACTGGCAAAATAGCACCACCTGGCAACCGGCCTTACAAGGTGTGAAAAAGCTGTACCTCAGTTTCCAACCCGATCTTGCCGTACCCGGCGCCATCGATACCCTGGAGCGCTTTTGTCGGCAGGCGGTAAACAGCGGTGTGCAAAAAATTGTGCTGCTTAGTGGCCGCGGTGAAGACGAAGCCCGCCAAGCGGAAGACGTGGTTAAAAACAGCGGTGTGGATTGGACGGTGTTGCGCGCCAGTTGGTTTATGCAAAACTTCAGTGAGAGTTTTATTCTCGACGACCTGTTAAATGGCCAGGTCTATTTGCCGCCGGGCGAGATCCCCGAACCCTTTATTGATGCAGAAGATATCGCCGACGCTGCTGTCGCGGCTCTCACCCAGCCTGGTCACAGCAATACGCTGTATGAGTTGAGCGGCCCGCGTTTGATGACCTTTGCACAGGCCATTGGCGAAATAGCCCTTGCCAGCGGGCGTGAGATTCACTACCAGCAAGTGCCTGTCGCAGATTACGTCGGTTACCTGCGAGAAGCGCAACTGCCGGCGGAAATGGTCACGCTACTGGAATATCTATTTAGCACGGTACTAGACGGACGCAACGCTTCCGTGACCGAAGGCATTCAGCAGAGTCTGGGGCGTGCGCCGCGTGATTTCAGTGCCTACATTGCCGACACTCTCAACAGCGGCGTGTGGCAACCGCGTTAGCCTACTCATGGCCGGCATGTAGAGCGGCCATTTTCTTTTTGTTACCGAAAGCCGATTGTCATTATTCCATAAATATTGTGTGATAACGGAATATCGTTTAAATCCGCGACAATTAAACCCTTCAAATATAGCGGTTATATTTAGATAAAAATAATAAATGAATTATTCCTGCCTTTAATCCGCTTTTTTTAATTACAAAAGTAGTTTTTAACAATATTGCAAACAATAATATCCCCTCAGTAACCAGAGTTGAACAACCTGT
>NZ_DASYBS010000039.1:0-1682 GCF_036500665.1 Cedecea sp. | reverse complement strand
CAGGGTGATCTTCACCTTGCGGTAAGGCTCATTTGTTGCCTTGCTTTTAGGCATGGCCTTAGGCAAAGAATCAGACATATCTCACCTCATGGTTTGTCGTCGGAGAATTCATTGGTCATAACCCGATTACATAAACTGCGGTGCAACGGCGGTGATGCCCGCCAGTAGTGGTCCTGCCGCGTCTGCTGGCAGCAAGTTCAGCAGTGCAATTGCCGCTTCCCGGATTTCTTTCTCCAGCTTCTGCAACGGTGCGCCCAGTAGCTTCGCCTGGTGAACTTCGCTGCATTCCTTAATGGCACAGGCCACCAGCTCAGCTTCCGTCATCCCCTTGCGCAGCCCATGTTTTCTGGCAATTTTAACTGGCATTGCGTGCGCAATTGCCGGAGCAAGCTGCATGACGTAACGGTTGTATTTGTCTGAACCTGTTTCATTTTTGAGGTAGCGAAACAGATTCTGTTTGTTGACAGTAATGCCGCGCCCCCCCTGCTTTTCCCATTGTTCGGCCACCAGCTGCGCTATCTTTTCCTGAGCCTGTCCCGGTAACGTTTGTTCCCATTCGCGTACTGCATCATGGATTATCAGGCGCTTACCGTTATCCCGACGTCGGGGTTGATACTGATGGGTTTTCAGCGAAAAATCCGTCAGTGGGTTATGCTGTCCGAAATTTATAGATTGCATGACTACTCCCTCTCAGGCTCTGGGGGAAAAACACTATCGAGCGTGCAATTGCTGCCTAATGAATTCAACTTATCAACAATTAAACGGCAATCGCTTAAAGCGGGTCTTCTGGAGCCGTTTTCATAATTAGAGATCCGAGACTGGCGCCATCCAAACAGGGAAGCGAAATACTCCTGTGTTATGCCAAGTGCCTGTCTTTCTTTTGCGATGTTGTTCATATGCTTCTCACGATGACTGTTTGAAAAACATTAAACACACATCGTGTTTCATTGTCAACACGCATTATTTTTGAGAAATAACACGCCACGTGGTAAAAAACAGGTATGAAAACAAATGTGACAATTGCTGCTCGCCTTAAGAAGGCGAGAGAAAAGAAAGGAATTTCCCAACAGAAGCTTGCGGACCTGTGTGGGTGGGTTCAGTCGCGCATAGGAAACTATGAAACCGGAAGTCGCAGCATTGGGATCGACGATGCAATATCGATGGCTGACGCCCTGGGTATAAGCCCGGTGGAGCTAATCTTTGGAGAGGATATAACTGAAACATGGCTCCCCCCTAAACAGCGCAAACTGATAGCCCTGTACAATCAACTTCCGGAATCAGAACAGGACAGAATGTACGATCTTTTCCAGATGCGACTTAAAGAACTCGATGACTACGTTGAAAAGTATTTGCGTGGCCGGTTTAAAGAGGCCAACGAATAATCAAGTCCCTTGCCTGAAACCAGCTGACAAGCTGGTTTTTTTTCGCCCTTAATCTGGCTGCTTCCCATCGCTGAAAATTTTTTATCAGAAACCAACACATGATGTGTTGACATGGAACCACGAAATAAGCTTAACTACAAACACATAACGCAGTAACGCGTCATCCAGGCAGGAAGCCCACGAAGTAGCTGCCGGCGGCATACGAAACACCGGATGAGATGACAAATTTAAATGCGCAGCAGGCAGTAACCGTTCCGCCAGCCTGGCGATAAGGGCAAAACAGGAGAATACGGGATGATT
>NZ_DASYBS010000038.1:0-26689 GCF_036500665.1 Cedecea sp. | reverse complement strand
TAGTACGAGAGGACCGGAGTGGACGCATCACTGGTGTTCGGGTTGTCATGCCAATGGCATTGCCCGGTAGCTAAATGCGGAAGAGATAAGCGCTGAAAGCATCTAAGCGCGAAACTTGCCCCGAGATGAATTCTCCCTGGGTCCTTGAGACCCCTGAAGGGACGTTGAAGACTACGACGTTGATAGGCTGGGTGTGTAAGCGTAGCGATACGTTGAGCTAACCAGTACTAATGACCCGTGAGGCTTAACCTTACAACACCGAAGGTGTTTTGAGAGAATTTAGAGAGAAAGAGTAAATTTTCAGCTTAGTTCAGGATTAAATTGATGGTTATGCGGATGCATAACGGTCAATAACAGAATTTGCCTGGCGGCCGTAGCGCGGTGGTCCCACCTGACCCCATGCCGAACTCAGAAGTGAAACGCCGTAGCGCCGATGGTAGTGTGGGGTCTCCCCATGCGAGAGTAGGGAACTGCCAGGCATCAAATAAAACGAAAGGCTCAGTCGAAAGACTGGGCCTTTTGTTTTATCTGTTGTTTGTCGGGGAGCGCTCTCCTGAGTAGGACAAAATCGTCGGGAACGATTTTGCACAGCCGGAGGCTGCCCGCAGGGTGACGGGCAGGACAGCCCGGCATACAACTGCCAGGCATCAAATAAAACAGAAAACCTCAGCCTGACGGCTGGGGTTTTTTGCTTTCCAGGCCGCATGACTCCACGAAAAGCTTAGCCTGCTCACAAAAATCACTGTAACAACTCCGCAACAAGAAACTTCGCCTCACAAATTTTCTTTCTCCTGCTTTACTGGATCCTGGGTTATTACGCCCATTCAGGAAGACAGGAGAAGAAAATAAAATGATTGAAACAACAAGCGAAGCAAATGTTGGGCTCACGGCGGCAGATACTCGTCGCCGCGTATGGGCTATTATCGGCGCCTCATCGGGGAATCTGGTTGAGTGGTTTGATTTTTATGTCTACTCATTCTGCTCGCTCTATTTTGCACATATCTTTTTTCCAGCCGGGAATACCACCACTCAGCTTTTACAAACGGCCGGTGTCTTTGCCGCTGGTTTCCTGATGCGCCCTATCGGAGGCTGGCTGTTCGGCTATATTGCGGATAAGCATGGCCGCAAAAACTCGATGCTTATTTCCGTTTGTATGATGTGCTTTGGCTCTTTGGTCATCGCCTGTCTGCCCGGTTACGCGACGATTGGTACCTGGGCTCCGGCGTTATTACTTCTGGCCCGGCTATTTCAGGGATTATCCGTGGGCGGAGAATATGGCACCAGTGCAACCTATATGAGTGAAGTTGCCGTCGAAGGCCGTAAAGGCTTCTATGCTTCGTTCCAGTATGTCACGCTGATTGGCGGGCAGCTCGCAGCGCTGCTGGTTGTGGTTGTTCTGCAGCAGGTGTTGAGTGATGAAGATTTGCGTAACTGGGGATGGCGAATCCCTTTTGCCATTGGTGCAGTGCTGGCCATTGTAGCCCTTTATCTACGGCGTTCTCTGGATGAGACGTCCGATAAAGCGACCCGTGAGCATAAAGACGCCGGTACACTGTCCGGGCTGTGGAAGAACCGCAAAGCGTTCATTATGGTGCTCGGTTTTACCGCCGGTGGTTCTCTGGCTTTCTATACCTTTACCACCTACATGCAAAAGTACCTGGTAAATACGGCGGGTATGCACGCTAATACGGCCAGCGCGCTGATGACCTTTGCTCTGTTTATTTTTATGGTAATCCAGCCGTTCTTCGGCGCACTGTCGGATAAGATTGGTCGGCGTAGCTCTATGCTATGTTTTGGCGGGTTAGCAGCGGTGCTGACTGTGCCTATCTTGACTGCCTTACAGAATGTTAGCTCGCCGTATGCAGCCTTTGCACTGGTGATGGCGGCGATGATCATTGTCAGCTTTTACACTTCAATCAGCGGCATTCTGAAGGCTGAAATGTTCCCACCAGAAGTCCGTGCCCTGGGCGTTGGGCTCTCCTATGCGGTTGCTAATGCTCTGTTTGGCGGCTCGGCAGAATACGTCGCCCTGTCACTGAAATCTATCGGAAGCGAAACGGCATTCTTCTGGTATGTCTCAGGTATGGGCGCATTGGCTTTTGTTGTTTCCTTGTTGCTGCATCGCAAAGGAAAAGGTATCAAGCTGTAGTGAGTAAAAAGCCCTGCATTGCAGGGCTTAGACACTTAGAGAATGCGGCTTATCAGCCGGTCAATGCGGATTCGCCGCAACCTTCGAATTAGCTTACGAACTTTAACCGGATACTCGGCGATACTTTGCAGATCGCGGTAATGCTGAACCACCGTAGTGTGGGTACGTATCAGCTCCAGCTCTTTAGTGCGAATAGCCTCAAGCTCTCTTTTGGGATCGTGGATTAACAGCGCATTCTCTAAATCCAGACGCCAGGCTCGTGGGTTTAAGTTGTTTCCGGTCAGCAGCATCCATTCATCATCCACCCACATCCCTTTCAGGTGATAGCTATTATCGCCATCTTTCCACAGACGCACAATCAGTTGCCCGGTATTCACGTAATACTGCAGGCGGCTGAGGAAACGGCGCAGGTTGATTTCGTAGAGATAAGGCAGGGCGCCGATGATCTTGAATGGCTGATCTTCCGGAATGTAGAAGTCATTAGCCGTCTTGTCACCGACGATAATCTCAACCTGTTTGCCATCTCGCAGTAGCTGAATAATATTACGCACCAGTACCGCGGGGAGGTTGAAGTACGGTGTGCAAATAGTGAGTTTATTCTCTGCACACGGCATAAGATGGAAGATAGTTTTATTCAACAGGCTGGATTTTCCCAACCCAACCAGCGGCGTAACAGAAAGCTCCTCGTTGTCCGCGTCACCCTGGAAGAGGAAGCTGGCATCCCGCAATTCCTGACGGAAAAGGCGAATATCGTTTTTGATTTCCGGACTTTTAGGACGCTCGGATACGTCCAGACGATGCACCGCACGGCCATGTACAAGGTTCTGGTTTACCCAGCCATACATGATATCCGCTAACTGTCGATTTTTGACAACCTGATAACGATCGTAGCGGTACTTATCGTGCTGATGCAGATACACATCATTGAGGCTGGCACCGCTGTAGATAACAGCGTCATCAACAATAAAACCTTTAAAATGCAACACACCCAGCGCTTCACGCGTATTGACGGGAACGCCGTAGACCGGAATATTTACATCCGGGAACTGCTCTGCCATTCGGTGATACCAGTCCGCATTGGTGTTGGTTGCAGCAACACCAATACGTCCGCGCTGGGCACGGTGCCAGTCAACCAGGACGGAAACTTCCAGCTCCGGCCGCAGTTGCTTAGCGTGGTAAAGCGCGGACAGGATCCCATTGCCGCCGTCATCCTGCTCGAGGTAAAGCGCAACGATACAGATACGCTGCGTCGCGTTGGCAATTTTTTTCAGCAGCGTTTCGCGGAAATCCGCTGGGGAGAACAGGGTCTCTACATCATCAACTGATTGAGAAAGCTTGGGTAACTGGGCAAGGTGTTGTTGATGTTTATTACGCTTAAATTTAGACAACATCACAGTGCTTATCTTCTCTATTCATTGGATGGCCTTCTGCAAAATCCAGACGTCATAACCTGCCGATAATACCACTACTGCTGTGCAAAGTGAGTATGTTTTCCAGTACCTTACTCACGAATCTACGCTTTCGCTCAGCGGGAGTGTCAGACTTACAATGCCATCCTCCAGCTGAATATCGACGCTGAAACCCAGTTTACGGGCTAACGTGATCATGCCCTGGTTATTCGGCATCGTTATGCCGTTGAGCCGTTGAAGGCCGTGTTGTCTGGTATAATCGATAAGCTTAGCCAGCAGGCGGCGGCCCAGCCCCAGCCCTTTCAGGTCGGAACGGACCAGCACGGCGAACTCTGCATCAACGTTATCCGGGTCTGATATCGCACGCGTGACGCCAAGGATCTCAGCGCTGCCTTTTATTTTGCGTATGGCAACAAATGCCATTTCCCGATCGTAGTCGATCTGCGTCATATTGGCTAAATCTTCGTGGGTAAATTCATTGATCTCGCTGAAATAGCGATAGTAGAGATCTTCCTTCGTTACCTGGGCAATAAATCGCTGCAGCTGTGGTTCATCCTCTGGCAGGATCGGGCGGAACAGACAGCGATCGCCGTTTTGAAGTTGCACGATCTCTTCAAGCTGATGAGGATAAGGACGCACGGCCAGCCGGGCATCTGAATCACCCGTAAATTTGGCCAGCTGAAGCGTGACATCCAGCAGGGTAAATTCACTGCCGGACGCCAACAATGGGTGAATATCAAGCCGTTCTATTTCCGGGCAATCGATTATCAGGTTAGAAACCTGCACCAGTACCTGGCTTATTCCGGCGATGTCCAGAGGGCGTAATGCGCTCCGGCTACGGATCTTGCCGCTTTTGATGGCCTGAATAACGAGATAGCGGGCAAGGTTCATATTTAAAGGTGGAAGGGCAACGGCTGCCTGTCGGTCGGGTCGCCATTCCACGCCGCCTTCTCCCAGCATAATCAAGGGGCCAAACACGGGATCGTGTTCCACCATAACCCTCAATTCCTGAGCGCCCGCACGATTTGCCATGCTTTGCACCAGTAAGCCGTGAATGCGTGCCTGTGGCCATGTCATTTTCACGCGATCGATAATGGCTTCTGCTGCCTGCTGAACCTCGCTGGCCGTTCGTAAATAGAGCATAACCCCCTGTACTTCCGACTTGTGAGGAATATCAGGAGAACGAAGTTTTAGCGCGACGGGATAGCCAATTTGCTCGGCGATATGCACGGCTTCCGCACTGTCCCCTGCAATCCACGTTGGTAGCGTCGTTAAGCCATAGGCTTCAAGTACCGGCCTTACTTCATGGGTATCCAGTGTGGTCACGCCCTGATACAGCGCTTGTTGAATAAGGTGGTGAGCTTCGCCGGTATTCGCCGTCAGGTTGGCCGGCAACGCAGGCGTCTCGCGCAGCTGCTTCTGATTACGGCGATATTCCACCATATGCATAAATGCTGTTACCGCACCTTCCGGTGTGCGGTAAGTCGGAATACCCGCATCACTGAATAAACGTCTGGCCTCCTGCGAGGAGAATTCGCCACACCAGTTGGTGATGATAGTCAGGTATTTCCCACGAGGATGACGCTGAAGTAAATCGATCAAGGCCAGAGCACTGGCGGTTCCAGGCGCGGCAGCGCTGGGTGAGTGGATAACCATTAATGCATCAAAATCATGACAATCAAGGAGTTTTTCTACGGCCAGCAAGTAACGACCAGGGGTTGCGTCGTCACGCAGATCTATCGGATTCCCTGCTTCTACACCCGGAGGCATAACGTCAACAAGCGCTTGCGTGGTTTCTTCACTCAGGGCTGCTAGCTTACCGTTACGTAGCCATAGCTCATCGAGCGCGAGCGCTGCTGGCGCGGCCCCGTTACTGACTATCATTAAGCGTTCGCCGCGTAAGGGGCGCATATGGCTTAAAGTTTCGACTGCGGAAAACAGCTCGTGAGTGTCCTGAACCCGGAGTAAACCGGCTCGCTGAATGGCCGCATCCCAGGCGGCATCCAGGCCAGGATGGGTTTTAAGCAGCGCCTGAGCCCTGGCACTGCGCCCACTTTTGATAACCAGAATAGGTTTATTACGTGAAGCGCTGCGAGCGGCGGAAACAAAGCGGCGCGCATCACTAAGATGTTCCAGATACAGCAGGATTGCGCTGGTTTTCGTATCCCGGGCAAGGTAATCGAGCAGCTCATCCACGTCGATATCCAGACTGTCCCCGAGAGCGATAAACCAGGAGAAACCCATTTCGCGCTGCTGTGCCCAGTCAAGAATCGTATTTGAAACCGCGGCAGACTGGGAAATAAACGCCAGTTTGCCCTTTTGGATAGGCACAGGAGAAAAGCTGGCGTTTAATCCTTGCCACGGGGCCAGGAGGCCAAGGCTGTTGGGCCCAAGCAGGCGTATTTGCCAGCGTGCCGCACAGGCCAGCAATTCAGCCAGTTGCTCCGGTGGTGCGGATAAGATAATACAGGCTTTGCAGCCTTTGCTGCCCAACGCCTCAAGGAGTGACAAATTGCGCCGGGAATGCGTACAGATGATTGCGAGATCGGGGGCCAGCGGCAGGCTGGCGATATCCGGCCAGGCGAGCACGCCGCAAACGGCTTTATGAGTCGGTGTGACCGGCATTACCGGGCCATTAAACCCGCCAGCAAGCAGATTGCGCATCATTAAGTAACCGGCACGGTCGGTTTTTGCCGACGCGCCTATCACGGCAATCGATTTTGGACGCAGCAGCGCTTCCAGGCCTCGTTGACTCACGACGCTCTCCCCTGAGTGATGTTCTGGAGAGTCTAAACGTTTTCTTCAACTTCTGCTGTGACGCTACCCTGATGATGAGGTTTCCCCGCCAGATAACGCTCGCGGAAAAGGGTAAAGTGCTGCGTTAGCCCTTCAGAGGCATGGATATCACCCGCCAGTTCAAGCAACGCGGCTGCGACTTCTGCCGTGCAGTACTGACCATCAGCATGAGCCTCGCGCAGGCGATAAGTTGAAGTAATACTCAAATCAACCGAAATCATCGGCAGAGCGTCGAGATAAGGGCTCTTACGGAACATTTTGCGTGCTTCGGTCCATGTGCCGTCGAGCATGATAAATAGCGGTGGTTTGCCGGTCATTGGCGGTGTGGTCAGAACCTCCCGGCCCGCATCGGCATAAGACGCGGGGAAAACCACCATCGGTTGATAGTCCTGGCTGGAAACCAACTCCAGTAGCGCCTGCGGTGGCTCAGTCCGTGACCACTGAAACGCCTCTGTATCCGGCAGAATGTCTGCAATTAAACGCCCGGTATTGCTGGGTTTCATCGGTTCAGTATCAAACATGACCAGGCAAAAACGACTACGGGCGTTCAATGATTGAAGGGTTTCACACAGGCAGTTTTTGAGCGGTAAAAGGCAGCGCTGGCAGCGGCGAACGCGATTACCACGGGCGAGAAATGGGCGAGTTGCACGAGCCAGGCGGGCAGCACGGAGGCGAAGGACGGCGTTTTCGGTCATTAAGGAGACTTAGCTAAAAACGCTATTCTACCGTAGATATTAAAAAGGGGCCTAAAAAATGCCCCTGCCAGATTAGATATTTTCGTCGAGCCAGCTATCAAACGGCACCTTTGGCATCGCGCCGTTCAGCATATCGACAACCTGACCATTCTTAAAAATCATAATGGTTGGGATGCTGCGAATGCGAAAACGGGCGCTAAGCTCCTGCTCAGCTTCGGTATTGACCTTAACGAAACGTACTTTGCCGCTGCGCTCTTCGGCAACATCTTCAAAAATAGGGGCGAAGTTAACGCACGGGCCGCACCAGGGGGCCCAAAAATCTACCACTACCGGCAGCTCGTCTTTCAGGAGTTTATCCAACGTAGCGGCCGTCGCGTTGACGACTTCACCATCAAACAGTTCATGACCGCAGCGACCGCACTTTGCGCCGTCATCAATACGGTCGTCAGGAATGCGGTTAATTGCCTGGCAGTCGGCACAAACGGTATTCATAACTAACCTCAAGGGAATGTGTTGTCGAAAATCGGTGCCATGCACCACGGATGTTTCAAATATGTTACATATTATCAACGAAGATGGGGAAGCCAACAAAGTGATTTATTCAATGAGTACAATAGTTATTAGCTTTTAAGCAAAGTTAATGGCTAACCCATGCCACATCAGGTAATCTGCGCGCTTCGCGCTCAGCCAGGTGGAGGAAAAATGAACGACGAATTTAAAGGTAAAAGCGGCAAGGTCAAAGTGATGTATGTCCGCGGTGACGACGACAGCGAAAAGCGCAGCCAAAACCCGCGTACCGGGAAAGGTGGTGGGCGCCCTGCAAGCGCGTCACGTGGTGAAGGCGGTGGTCGCCGTCCGGCTCGTCACGATGATAAACCTCGCGGCGGGCGCGACCGGAATGAACGTAATGACAGAGGCGATCGCGGTGAAGCGGCTTCTCCATGGCGTACGGTTTCTCGTCCCCCAAAGGAAGAAGCGTCGTTAGCGGTTGAAGATGACGGTACCAGTGCGAAAAACATCATCGATCCGGAAGTGATTCGTCGCCAGCGCGCCGAAGAAACTCGCGTATACGGTGAAAATGCCTGTCAGGCGCTGTTCCAGAGCCGCCCGGAATGTATCGTGCGCGCATGGTTTATCCAGAGCGTTACGCCGCGCTTCAAAGAAGCACTGCGCTGGATGGCGGCTAACCGTAAGGCATATCACGTAGTGGATGATGCCGAACTGGCAAAAGCCTCCGGTACAGAACATCACGGTGGTGTTTGCTTCATTATTAAGAAACGCAGCGGTATCAGCGTACAGAGCTGGCTTAACAAAGCCGGAGAAGATGATTGTGTGCTGGCACTGGAAGATGTGGGCAACCCCCACAACCTCGGCGGTATCATGCGTAGCTGTGCGCATTTCGGCGTTAAGGGCCTGTTGATTCAGGATGCTTCATTGCTGGAATCAGGTGCGGCTGTTCGTACTGCAGAGGGGGGAGCAGAGCACGTGGTCGCCATCAGTGGTGCAACATTTAGCGAAGGTCTGGAAGCTTTCCGTAAAGCAGGCTATACCATCGTGACCACCTCCAGTCACCAGGGGACTCCGCTGTATAAAGCTGCGTTACCGAAGAAAATGGTGCTGGTGCTTGGGCAGGAGCGCGACGGCGTTTCCGATACCACATTCGAAAACGCAGACATGAGCGTTGCGATTGAAGGTACCGGTAATGTTGAAAGCCTCAACGTATCGGTGGCAACCGGGGTACTGCTTGGGGAGTGGTGGCGTCAGAATAAGGCGTAACCGAATCCTGAGATAAAAAAGCCAGCTTGATAGCTGGCTTTTTTCGTTTTGGCCTCAGCCGTTTTGCTGCGGTAGCCGCGGTTCCCAGTCGATGGGCTGTTCACCTCGCTCGGCCAAATACTCATTCGCCTTAACGAAATGCCCACAGCCCAGAAAACCTCTGTGTGCTGAAAGAGGGGAAGGATGAGGTGCGGTCAGCACATGGTGGCGCTGGCGATCGATAATACTGCCTTTACGCTGAGCATGGGCACCCCATAGCAGGAACACTACGCCTTCACGATGCTCATTAATTAATGCGATAACCTTATCCGTAAATGTTTCCCAGCCGAAGTTAGCGTGGGAATGCGCCTTGCTCGCTTCTACGGTTAGCACCGTGTTGAGCAGCAGTACGCCCTGGCGCGCCCAGCTTTCCAGGTAACCATGTGTCGGACGGGTAAAGCCGGATACAGAAGCTTCCAGCTCTTTGTACATATTCACCAGGGACGGTGGCGGCGCAATGCCAGGAAGTACGGAAAAAGAGAGTCCGTGCGCCTGTCCTGGCCCGTGATAGGGATCCTGCCCAAGGATCACCACTTTGACATCGCCCAGCTCGGTGAAGCGAAAAGCGTTAAACACGTCCTTCTGCGGTGGGTACACGGTTACGCCCGCCGCCCGCTCGGCCGCAACGGCGCTGAGCGTATTGATAAAGTAAGGTTGCTGCTTCTCTTCTGCCAGCACGTCGTGCCAGGTGAGGTGGGTAGTCATCTCGCTCTCCCGCGAATCTGTATTGCCTGATAGCTTAACTGCTTCTGCTCTGCGAGCAAAATATTGCGTTGCATCAATGGGCTACGGTACTAAATAAAGTTGAAAATTTACAAAAATTTTAATGACGCGCTGTACGCCTAAGTTGATGTAAAACAAATAAAACCAGCAAAACCCTTTTTTATGGTGTGGATTTAATTGATTTATGTCAAAGAATGGAGCCTGGTGGGCTGATATAAGAACAACAAAGCAACAAAGGTTTTACCAATGAGCCAGGTTTCTGGCCCAAAGAATCAGCACATTACCCTGAGGGAGAAATAAAATGATTACTGGTATCCAGATTACAAAAGCGGCAAACGACGAACTTCTGAACTCTTTCTGGCTGCTCGACAACGAAAAAGGCGAGGCGCGCTGCGTCTGCGCAAAAGCTGGCTTTGCAGAAGATGAAGTTGTTGCGGTGAGCAAACTGGGTCAATTCGAATACCGTGAAATTCCAATGGAAGTGAAACCGGAAGTTCGCGTAGAAGGCGGTCAGCACCTGAATGTTAATGTTCTGCGTCGCGAAACGCTGGAAGACGCCGTTAAGCATCCGGAAAAATATCCGCAGCTGACGATTCGTGTTTCTGGCTATGCGGTTCGCTTCAACTCTCTGACCCCGGAACAGCAACGCGACGTTATCACCCGTACTTTCACTGAAAGCCTGTAATTCAGTTCCTGCCGTAGTGAAAAAAGAGCGCCTTCTGGCGCTCTTTTACGTTAGTAAAAGATCCTCACCGCACAGTAAACCAGCATCAACGCCAGAATAATATTCAGCGAACGTCCAAAGCGTTGAAACACCTTCTGGAACAGATGACCGGCCAGCGCCCAGCAAAGATTCCCAAAACTCCCTATTGCCGCCAGCACCACGCTCATTCCCACGATGCCGCTTATTTCCTCCGTATATGGTAAGACAAAGGTCGACAGGGCGGTGATGCCGTAAAGAATAATTTTTACGTTTAAGAACTGCAGGCCAAAGCTGGCCCAGAAGCCGATCGGCTGAGCTTCCGTCGTCGAGCCCGGCGGCTGGCTGGTGACGATCTTCAGCGCCAACCAGAGAATGTAAATCCCGCCGATCCCGCCAAGAACGCGGGTAAATCTCGGATTGAGACTAACGAGTGAGAAGGCGATGCCCGCGCACAGCAGCATGATAATCAGAAATCCAAGGCTCATTCCCGCCAGCACGCGGCTGCTTTGCCGCAGCCCGTGGCCGGTGACGGTGCTTAACGCCAGAATATTGTTGGGCCCCGGCGTCAGGGCGGTAATGAGGGTGTATGTCCAGAAAGCGCTAAAGAAAATGGCGACCACTTGAGTTCTCCTTTGTTTTCGCTGAGAGTACGCAAACCGGAAGATTTAAAAAAATGAATGTTTCTATACTCAGAATTCGATGATTTCGATGTAATGGAGGCTGAATGGATTTACGTCGGTTTGTCACGTTAAAAACGGTGGTGGAGGAGGGGTCGTTCCTGCTGGCATCGCAGAAGCTGTGCTGCACGCAGTCGACGGTCACTTTTCATATACAGCAGCTTGAACAGGAGCTTTCGCTGCGGCTGTTTGAAAAAATTGGCCGACGGATGCGTTTAACCGAAAGCGGCAAAAAGCTCATGCCTCACGTTTATGAGCTGACGCGCGTCGTCGATACCATCAGGCAGGCCGCCAGGCCGGACTCTGAGCCAGAGGGTGAACTCAGGATCGCAAGTGGTGAAACGTTGCTGGCGTACAAAATGCCGCGCGTGCTGCAGCGTTTTAAGGAGAGGGCACCTCGAGTCAAACTCTCTCTGCAGTCTTTGAACTGCTACACGATTCGCGATGCGCTCCTGGACGATCGGGTCGATCTCGGCGTGTTCTACCGCGTGGGGAATGACGAAGCGTTGCATATGCAGGCGATTAGTGAGCCTTCGCTGGTGCTGGTGGCGTCGCCGGCACGCGAGGAGATTGACTTCCGACATACGGACAGGCACATCCCTGTCAGTTTTGTGATCAACGAGCCGCAGTGCGTGTTCCGGCAGATCTTTGAAGAACAGTTGAGAAAGCGCAGGATCACGCTGGAAAACACCATCGAGCTATGGAGTATCGAAAGTATCAAGCAGTGCGTTGCCGCGAACCTGGGCGTAAGTTTCTTACCTCGTTTTACCGTAGAGAAAGAGCTTTTGTCCGGGGAGTTAGTGGAGCTGCCGTTCAGCGAACCGCTACTGACGATCAACGCGATTTGCGCGCATCATGCGGGGAAGGTTATCAGCCCGGCGATGAAGATTTTTATGGAATGCCTGCAGGAGAACGCTGAACCGGGGCAATAAAAAACGCCGGGATTTTCCCGGCGTTGATGTTATTCGTCGACTTTTGAAGATTCCGTCGCGGCTGCTGCACTTGGCTTACGACGCTTACCAACGTTTTTCTTATCGCGATGGCGCACTTTAACGCGCGGCTTCTCTTTATCTTTCTCTTTCTTCTTCTCTTCGCGCCTGGCCAGTACTTTCTTCGATGGCTTACCGGTCAGCTTCTCGCTTGGCGCGCGCGTGGTTGGGCGCAGCTCATCGAAGACGCGGGACTTCAGCGGCTCTTTCATGTAGCGGGTAATTTTACCCAGCAGCAGATGATCGTGTGCTTCAACCAGTGAAATCGCAGTACCTTTCATACCAGCACGACCGGTACGGCCGATACGGTGCAGGTAGATATCCGCGGTACGCGGCAGGTCAAAGTTGAATACGTGGCTAACGTCAGGAATATCGATCCCGCGGGCAGCGACGTCGGTGGCAACCAGGACATTAACGCGGCCGTCGGTCAGACGTTTGATGGCTTCGTTACGCTTGGCCTGCACCATTTCGCCTTCGAGATAGCAGGTGTTGATACCCGCTTCGCGCAGCCAGGCAACCAGCTCATGCACACGCTCGCGTTTACGTACGAAGATGATAGAACGGGTGGTATCCGGCTGATTCAGCAGGTGAACCAGTAATTTGGTCTTATGCTCAACATCATCGGCACGGTAGTACCACTGATGGATCTTCTTGCGCTCGCGGGTTGAAGGCGTAGCAGAAACCTCAACGGGATCTTCCAGCAGACGTTCAGCAAAGTCTTTGACCGCATTGCCTTCGAGCGTAGCGGAGAACAGCATTGTCTGTTTGCGCCAGCGAGTTTCCGCCGCAATGGTCTCGATATCCTGAGCAAAGCCCATGTCCAGCATACGATCGGCTTCATCAAGGATCAGCGTTTCAACCGCTCGGCAGTCGAAGTTTTCTTCTTTGATGTACTGAAGTAGTCGGCCGGTTGTGGCCACCACGATATCCTGATTCTCGCTGAACACTTCAGCGTGGTTCATATAAGCCACGCCACCGGTGATGGTCGCAATATCCAGATGCGTGTGCTTTGCCAGCTCGCGGGCGTGGTCTGCTACCTGCATCGCTAATTCACGGGTTGGGGTAACGATCAGAATACGCGGCGGGCCAGATTTTTTGCGCGGGAAGTCGACCAGATGCTGTAGCGCTGGCAGCAGGTAAGCTGCGGTTTTACCGGTACCCGTTGGTGCTGAACCCAGCACATCGCGCCCTTCAAGTGCAGGAGGAATGGCCGCAGCCTGGATTGCTGTCGGGCGAGTAAAGCCCTTCTCCTGGAGCGCGTCCAAAAGGCTTTCATCAAGTTCGAGTTCGGAAAAAGTGCTTACAGTCATGGTCTACCTCTATTTGGGACGCCGATTATAGACGTTATGCCCGCGATCTTCATCTGTTTGTGTCTTTCCGTGGTCGCTCGTTTCACTTATGCTACGGCGGTTTCTTCGCAAGGTAGATAAGATGTCGGATCAAAAAGCGGTATTACGTCGGGACGGATTCACTTTCAAACAGTTCTTTATTGCGCACGATCGCTGTGCCATGAAAGTGGGAACGGATGGAACCTTACTTGGTGCATGGGTACCGGTTGCTAATGTAAAAAGCGTACTCGACATCGGCACCGGCAGTGGTTTACTGGCGCTGATGCTTGCACAACGCACCGCGGACGATGTTTCTATCGAAGCCGTAGAGCTTGACGCTGTTGCGGCTGAACAAGCCGCCGAAAATGCCAGTGCTTGCCGTTGGGCCTCGCGTATTCAAGTGCATTGCGCGGATATTCGCGAATGGGCGCAGCAGGCCACCCAGCGTTACTCTTTGATCGTCAGTAATCCGCCTTTCTTTGAGCAGGGCAGTAACTGTGCCTCTCCGGAACGCGCTCAGGCTCGCTATACCACCACTTTGGATCACCAGGCTCTGCTGAGCAGCGCTGAACAGCTGATCACCGAGGATGGTTTTTTCTGCGTCATTATGCCGGAAACCTCAGGTACGGCGTTCAGCGAGCTGGCGAAATCACAGGGCTGGCACGTGCGCTATCGTACGGACGTTGCGGATAACGAAACGAGATTGCCCCATCGTGTGATGCTCGCACTCTCCCCAACGGGTGGAGAATACTATAGCGATCGTCTGGTGATCCGTGGGCCAGACCAAACCTATTCAGAAGGTTATTGCAGCCTGACCCAGGATTTCTACTTATTTATGTAAAGCGGTGAGAGCACGCTTGGGCCTGAGTTCTCAAGCCTTTCCGGATAGTCGAGCGTGAAGTGAAGGCCGCGGCTTTCTTTACGCTGCATGGCGCAGCGAACGATAAGCTCGGCAACCTGAACCAGATTCCTCAACTCAAGCAGGTTGTTGGACACCCGGAAATTAGCATAGTACTCATCGATCTCCTGCTGGAGCATGGTAATACGGCGTAATGCGCGCTCCAGCCTTCGTGTAGTGCGAACGATGCCGACGTAATCCCACATAAATAGCCGCAGCTCATGCCAGTTATGCTGGATCACAACCTGTTCGTCGGGGTTATCGACCCGACTGTCATCCCATGCGGGTAAATGTTTACTCTCCCGGGCATACGGCAAGCGCTTGAGAATATCTTCTGCGGCAGACCAACCATAGACCATGCATTCAAGCAATGAATTTGACGCCATTCGGTTTGCGCCGTGCAGCCCGGTATAGGTCACTTCGCCAATAGCATACAGTCCGTCAACGTCGGTGCGTCCATGTTCATCAACCATCACGCCACCGCAGGTATAATGTGCTGCTGGCACCACAGGGACGGGATCTTTAGTTAAATCGATCCCCAACCCAAGCAATTTTTCATAAATAGTAGGGAAGTGCTGGCGTACAAACGTTTCTGGCTTATGGCTGATATCAAGATACATGCAGTCCGCACCCAGACGCTTCATTTCGTGATCGATAGCGCGGGCGACGACATCTCGCGGAGCCAGCTCAGCCCGCTCATCAAAGTCCGGCATAAACCTTGTTCCGTCCGGGCGCTTTAGCCAGGCGCCTTCGCCACGCAGTGCCTCAGTTAACAGGAAGTTTCTGGCCTGCGGGTGAAAGAGCGCCGTTGGGTGGAATTGGTTGAACTCAAGATTGGCAACGCGGCAGCCCGCACGCCATGCCATGGCGATTCCGTCGCCAGAGGCGATATCCGGGTTTGTTGTATATTGATAAACCTTCGAAGCCCCGCCTGTCGCCAACGCTACGGCTTTAGCACGGCAGGTTTCGACCTTTTCAAGGTTACGGTTCCAGACCCACGCGCCGACAACACGCCTTGTGCCAGGTAACCCAATTTTGTCAGAGATAATTAAATCCACGGCATTGCTGCGCTCGATAACCCGAATGTTCGGATGATTAAGTGCTTTGCTGACTAGCGTAGTTTCTACCTCTTTACCTGTAGCATCAGCGGCGTGAAGAATGCGGCGATGACTATGACCGCCTTCACGCGTTAAATGATAACTCTCTTCACCATTAGCCAGCGTGTGGGTATCGAACATTACCCCCTGGTCAATAAGCCACTGGACGCAGTGTTTCGCATTACTGGCAACAAACTCTACGGCATCGCGGTCACAGATACCGGCTCCGGCAATCAGCGTGTCGTCAATGTGGGAGTCAATGCTGTCGGTTTCATCAAAAACGGCTGCAATTCCGCCCTGAGCGTAAAAGGTTGAACCTTCGCTAATCGGACCTTTGCTAAGCACGATGACGTTGCTGTCTTGTGCAAGACGCAGCGCGAGGGAGAGACCGGCAGCTCCGCTACCGACAATGAGTACGTCACAGACCAAATCGCTAGTTGTGTTCATGGTGTTTAATTTACTAAACAAGTTTGGCCGCAGCATAGCACCGGGTGGGATAAGGAACACTATTTTTTTGTTTTATCGTTGCGCCGACTAAACAATATTATCGATAAATGTGCTGAGGAGAGGCGTGTCAAATTATGCAAATAAATGCATCTACAAATGGATAAACGACAGATTAAATGATGAAAAACCTCGACTCATGCGATACTCTGCTCGCTAACTTTTTAAGCGATGATTCAGAAGAATCGGCGTACCGTTTTGCGTAGCGGAATTTATAATGAAAAGATGCAATCCGCGAAACATGACAGAAAAACAAAGGCGTAACGGAACTTTGCTGGCCTCGGGCGCTCCAACTCTAAGCTTGCTCAAAATGCAGGGTTCGAGTGGCATTTCGATTACGCGTGGAAATTAGGTTTGGGGAGACATTACCTCGGATGAGCGAGCAGTTAACGGATCAGGTCCTCGTCGAACGGGTCCAGAAGGGAGATCAGAAATCATTTAACCTACTGGTGGTGCGCTACCAGCATAAGGTTGCGAGCCTGGTTTCCCGCTATGTGCCTTCGGGAGATGTTCCCGACGTGGTGCAGGAATCTTTTATCAAAGCGTATCGTGCGCTGGATTCATTCCGCGGCGATAGCGCATTTTATACGTGGCTGTACCGTATTGCGGTCAACACGGCAAAAAATTATCTGGTTGCCCAGGGGCGCCGTCCACCGTCCAGTGACGTAGACGCGATTGACGCTGAAAACTACGAAAGTGGCAGCGCATTGAAAGAAATTTCGAACCCTGAGAACTTAATGTTGTCTGAAGAGCTGAGACAGATAGTTTTCCGCACGATTGAGTCGCTCCCGGAAGATTTACGCATGGCAATTACGTTACGGGAGCTGGATGGTCTGAGCTATGAAGAGATAGCGGCCATTATGGATTGCCCGGTAGGTACAGTGCGTTCTCGTATTTTCCGCGCGCGGGAAGCTATTGATAATAAAGTTCAACCGCTTATCAGGCGTTGACGATAGCGGATTACTGGAAGGGTATTTAGGCATGCAGAAAGAACAACTTTCCGCTTTAATGGATGGCGAATCTCTCGATAGCGAGCTGCTTAACCGCTTGTCTGATGACAGTGCGCTGCAGCAAAGCTGGGAGAGCTACCATCTGATCCGCGACACGATGCGCGGAGATACCAGTGAAGTGCTTCATTTCGATATTTCTGCCAACGTAATGGCAGCTATCGCGAATGAACCAGTGCGTAGCGTCGCGCCGCTCATTACCGAATCACAACCGCGGCCTCAGCAGTGGCAGAAAATGCCGTTCTGGCACAAAGTGCGTCCATGGGCAAGCCAGCTGACTCAGATGGGTGTTGCTGCGTGCGTATCGCTTGCGGTTATTGTAGGTGTGCAGCACTATAATGGTCAGTCTGACAGTGCCGCACAGCCGGAAACGCCGGTGTTTAACACCCTGCCGATGATGGGCAAAGCCAGTCCGGTGAGCCTGGGCGTACCGTCTGAGACGACGGCCAGTAACAGCAGTCAGCAGGTACAGGAACAGCGTCGTCGTATTAACGCAATGCTGCAGGATTACGAATTGCAGCGTCGTTTACACTCCGAGCAGCTCCAGTTTGAACAGGCGCAAACCCAGCAAGCTGCTGTGCAAGTGCCAGGAAACCAAACTTTAGGAACGCAATCGCAGTAATGAAGCAACTTTGGTGTGCCCTGTCTCTTGTGGCAGGCGGCCTGTTGTTCACCTCCAGCGCCTCGGCGGACACGGTTTCGTCCGGGGCGCTGTTGCAGCAGATGAACCAGGCGAGTCAGTCACTCAACTATGAGCTGGCGTTTATCAATATCAGCAAACAAGGGATTGAGTCCCTTAGTTATCGCCACGCGCGTCTTGATAATCGCCCGCTTGCTCAGTTTTTGCAAATGGATGGCCCGCGTCGGGAAGTTGTGCAGCGCGGCAATGAAATCAGCTATTTTGAACCTGGGCTTGAGCCATTCACGCTCACCGGGGACTACATTGTCGACTCTCTGCCTTCCATCGTCTATACCGACTTTAAGCGCCTGACACCTTACTATGACTTTATCTCCGTTGGGCGTACGCGTATTGCCGATCGGCTGTGTGAAGTGATCCGCGTCGTGGCACGAGATGGCACGCGCTACAACTATATCGTGTGGATCGATACCGAAACCAAGCTCCCGCTGCGGGTTGATCTCCTTGATCGTGACGGTGAAACGCTAGAACAGTTCCGGGTGGTATCTTTCTCCGTCGAAAATCAGGCCAGCGGCCTGATGCAGAATTTGGCGAAGGCTACGCTTCCGCCGCTGCTGTCTGTTCCTGGCGCGGAGAAAGCGAAGTTTTCCTGGGCACCTACGTGGCTGCCGCAAGGGTTTAACGAAGTGTCGAGCAGCCGTAGGCCTCTGCCTACCGTTGGCGTGCCGATAGAATCTCGTCTCTATTCTGACGGATTGTTTAGTTTCTCGGTAAACATCAGCCAGGCACCATCCCAGGTCAGTAATAGCGATCAGCTGGTACGCACCGGTCGTCGTACCGTAAGTACTGAAATTCGCGATAAAACGGAAATTACCGTGGTCGGGGAATTGCCTCCGCAAACGGCAAAACGCATTGGCGATAGCATTAAGTTTAACGGGGCTACGCAATGATCAAAGAGTGGGCGACGGTTGTCTCCTGGCAAAACGGTGAAGCATTGCTGCACTGTGATGTTAAAGCATCCTGTAACAGCTGCGCTTCGCGTTCGGGGTGCGGCGCACGAGTATTGAATAAGCTTGGTCCACAAACCAGCCATCTCTTATCTGTTCCAAGCGAACAGCCGCTGGTAGCAGGTCAAAAAGTGGAGCTGGGTATCGCGGAAGGAAGCCTGCTTGGCTCCGCACTGTTGGTTTATATGTCGCCGCTGGTCGGGCTTTTTTTGTGTTCAGGCCTCTTCCAGACGCTGTTTAGCACGAATCTGGCCGCGATGTGTGGTGCGTTGCTCGGTGGTGTAGGGGGGTTCCTGCTTGCCCGCGGTTTTTCACAGTATTTCAGCCGCCGGGATAGCTGGCAGCCGGTTATCCTGAGCGTTGCGCTTAGCCCGGAAGCGTTGCGTGTCGATACTTCAACTCCCCCGGCTGAAAATCAGTAATTTCCCTTCGATTGACATATCTTTGCGCATCCTGCTCATGGCTTAACTAAGCTTGCAGGATGAGCAGTTTCCTCGCTTTCTGGTTGTAGTGTAGAATGCGGCGTTTCAGGCAGAAGACAGTCACTGACATCCTGCTCCGTACAGCGCGAAGCGCCGAGCTCACAGGCCATTTGTAAGGCATAAAACCTCTAACTATGAAGAATATACGTAACTTTTCTATTATTGCCCACATCGATAATTGCCACTAAGTCAAGCTTTGCCAACCTCAGCCACTTTCCCTCCCTGATACCAGTAATTCCGCGCGTTTCGCTCTATCCAACCAAGTCATCATTTGCCAACCTAAGACAACATAAGCCAATGAATTTGTGTCCACTGCCGTGTCCATATTCTATGATGAGAATAGTAGAGCGTGTCCATCGTGGGCACGGGCGGGGGTTTTACATGGCAATTTCAGATAGTTATCTAAAAGCCTGTCTCGGAAAAGAACGGGACAAAGTGGAAGAGAAAGCAGACCGTGACGGATTGTGGGTTCGCGTCAGCAAAAAAGGCGCAGTAACCTTCTTCTATCGATATCGATTCCTGGGTAATCAGGATAAAATGACGATCGGAAGCTATCCGGCTTTTGGCTTGAAAGCCGCACGCGAGGAAGTAGAGAAATGGGTCGCTGTCCTCGCCCGTGGAGAAAACCCACGCATTCGCCAGAGTATGAACAAGGCGAAGGTAAACTCGCGGTACTCCTTCGAAGAGCTGTTTCGTGAATGGCATGCTATCGTTTGCATTCAGAAAGAAACATCTGACCAGATCCTTCGTACGTTCGAGCTCCATGTTTTTCCGAAGATAGGCAAGTATCCGGCTGAAGATCTGACTTTGCACAACTGGCTTACCGTATTAGATCGGCTGGCGGAGGGGTACACTGAAATTACTCGCCGCGTTATCAGCAACGGCAAACAGTGTTATTCTTGGGCAGTGAAACGTCAGATGCTGGAGAAAAATCCCCTGTCGGAGTTGTCCGGGCAGGACTTTGGCATTCAGAAGAAAATGGGGGAGCGAACGTTGTCACATCATGAGATAGCGATTGTCTGGCGCGCTATTGAGGATTCGCGCCTTATTGAGCGAAACAAGATCCTTTATAAATTGTCTCTGCTATGGGCGTGCAGGATCGGAGAACTCCGGCAGGCTGAAGTCGTTCATTTTGATTTTGAAGAAGGGATCTGGACCGTTCCGTGGGAAAACCACAAGACGGGGCGGAAGAGTAAGAAACCAATAATCCGTCCTATCATCCCGGAAATGCTTCCATTGATACAACGAGCCATTGAGCTGGCGCCGGGTCGTTTTGTTTTCTCAAAATATGAAGACAAACCGATGAGCGAATGTTTTCATATGAGCATCAGCAGTAACCTGGTTAAGTTCATGCTGAAAGCTTATAACGAGAAGGTGCCACACTTTACGATTCATGATCTGCGCAGGACTGCGCGAACGAATTTTTCCGAACTGACTGAGCCGCATATCGCCGAGATAATGTTGGGCCACAAACTGCCAGGCGTGTGGGCGGTGTACGACAAGCACACCTATATTTATGAAATGAGGGAGGCTTACAGCAAGTGGTGGGCCCGGCTGATGAGTATCATCGAGCCCGATGTTCTGGAGTTCACGCCACGTCAGACCGGATGAGTTGACCCTTGCTGTCACGCGGTAGGTTCAGGTGCGACATTGGGCGTCGTACTGGCCGCGACATTTCTTGGGCCTGCCACTCGTGAACTTTGGTTTTGAGCCACTTATTGGATCCACCCATGTAGGAGCAGTCTGGCTCCGGGAATGGGTTGCCGTCGCTCGGGCGTTTACGGTAACGCTCCAGCGTCCTCGGTGAAATGCTTAACTGGCAGCAGATATCGCGGGTGCTCATCAGTTCGAAGTTATCAGTTTTTTTGCTCATCATTCTCTCCAGTGGCCCCGGTGGGGCCATCGTTATTATCAGTGCGCCTGCGCTGGCAGGTTGCGAAGCTTACGAACGCCGATCATTGCGGTCGCGACATAGCTGGTGGCCCTGTTAACTACTTCGACAGTGACCTTCATGCCATCCACCTCAACGGTGTAATTTGTCTGGTGCTTCTGCCTGCCGTAATCGCCATATTTTGCGTGGTGCGTCGCCAGCGCAACATCGCAAGCGCGGCGACCGATAGGTGATTGCTTGCTGCGATTAATTAGCTTCATAATCACTCGATCACCTCTGCATTTGTGATGTGTTCTACATGACCTGTCCACACCTGAACTGAAGATTGTCCGCACTGGTTTTCCCAGTGATGCCATCCTGTTGCTGTGCTTCGGCTGAAAAGTTCAATGCGAGGAACGTCACCGTAAAGCAGTTCCAGCCGGTGACGAACTTCTCAAGGTTTCTCGCTGTGAGCGCCGAGCGAGCTGTAAACGACTTGCTTAATACTCGCGTTCATACGCTCCAGACCTCTACCGCAGGTGGCGATTAACAGATCCTCCGTATTAGCGCGGGTATGGTTTCCATCGTTCATACGGGTTTCGGCATTCAGCAGATCGAGGAAGTCATAGAAGTCTGCGACTTTACCTTCTGCCAGAGCCTTGTTAATCCGATGCTCGGCCAACTGGTTTAGCTTCACCCAAGTAAAACCCTTCATTTGTCCAGACCGTGAATCCCCAAGCTTCTGCCAGCTCGATAGCAAAATACGGGCCTCAGTGCCTGCATTTGGCTCTGTCTGCTGCAAACGTTTAGCGTCTTCCAGCAATAATGCGATCACATGCTTCAAATCCTGCTCATTCATCTCTTCTCTCCGCTGAAATCATCTGCTGGCGAATCATCCTGGCCTTCATATGCCCAGGGCGGCTACTTCGTGGGCTTCCTGCCTGTTCGCTGTTGATGTGATTTATATTAGGTGTCGCCTAATTTTATGTCAATAGGCTCCGCCTAATATTTGGGGCATGAAAAACCTGTGATGAATGAAACATCAGGAGAGAAAGCTAACTTGTGATGGGGTTATCCTGGGACCATACCAGCTTAAGTTCCGGTCTTTTTGGCTGTAGGACTTTTATTTGGGGATTTGCTTTCCTGTAACCAACGCCGAACTTTTAAATCCATAGTTGAAACATAGGCTCTTACATCTGAATCAACCCAGCCGGGCTCTGTGCTGTCAATAGATAATAGAAAATCAACAACAACGCGTCTCTCTGCTGTTGCGAGCTGATAAGCGTCATAAATAAGGTTATCACTATGACTGGATTCTTGGGTGGGGAGAGATTGTTGATCTTGTGCTGGAAACTCCTGAAGCCCCCAATGTTCAGGACCTACTACATCTGAAAAGTATTTCCATAACTCAGGAAGCTTATCTTTGCTGATAGAGCCTTTCTTTATCCAGTCATGAATTGATGGCGGTTTTATTTTGAAATGGCGTGCGATTTCAGCCTTGGTCTTAATGGCACCCGAAGATAATTTCTTGTTGATAGCCTGCTCTATGGCCAGGCCCAGTTTTTTACCACTAAGCATTGCCTAATCATCCTCATTAGTTTTGAGTTAGGCAATTCCTATTGATCTTTCGTTAGGCGAAGCCTAATATTAAAGGGTGTTGGAAATTTGGAGCATAACTCATGAAAGAAGAAAACTTTGTACTAAAGCAGGCTTGCTCCCGGGTTGGTGGGCAAGCATCTATGGCCAGATGTTTAGGTGTCTCTTCCCCGACAATTAATCAATGGGTGAAGGGGATACGGCAGATTCCTGCTGAACGTTGCCCTGAGATAGAAAAAGCGACCAACGGCGCAGTGACATGCGAAGAACTGCGTCCTGACGTCAGCTGGTCCTACTTACGTCGTTCTACCGGCCATAAGACGAACGTAGCCTAACACGCTCCTGGTTGTGCCATAACCACAGAATCAGATGGTTAACTGCGGTAAAGCCAATAAACATCAGGAGAGAACATGGGAAAAGAACAGGTGATTTTAACTGGGGAGCTGACCATTGAGATTGCGGGCGAAGTGCTTCCCGTCATCAGGGAGGCAATCCGCCGCAAAGGGTTAGAGGGTGATTATGACCATTATGTAATGCCTGTCATCAGGACAATGGCAATTTCACTAGGGGTCTGCAGCCAGCATCTTCCAGCCTCTTGGCGTAGTGATCGGCCAGAAAGCAATAGATTTTGTCGAAATCACTTTTTCCCTCTGGGCTATCGAGGGGAGCGCAGTCGGAATAAGTGGCGGCAAAAGTTTCTACCGTTTTATCGAAGATATAAGTCACGAATTCTTCTTTAGTCATGTCGAACCTCCCTGGTTCTTATCGGCCTGTAAATCATAAGGGTATCACCACGGTAAGGGGCGGCACCAGAAAGGATAAGCAAGATGAATGAACCTAAGTGGAAAGTAGATAAGCAGCCCACCTGGCTGGTGGCTGCTATCAAAAAGACCATAACCGATTTGCCAGGCGGTTATGCCGAAGCGGCAGAATGGATTGGGGTTACCGAAAATTCGCTATTTAACCGTCTTCGCACGGATGGCGATCAGATTCTGCCCTTCGGCTGGGCAATGGTGCTGCAGCAGGCTGGTGGCCATCACCATATTGCGCATGCAGTATGCCGTGCTTCTGGTGGGGCATTTGTTCCGCTGCCTGATATCGAAGAAGTGGATTACGGGGATATTAACCAGCGCCTTCTGGAGGCTATTGAGCAGATTACCCGTTATTCGCAGCAGGTAAGGGAAGCAATCGAAGATGGTGTGATTGAACCGCATGAGCGCGTGGCTATCGATGATGAGCTTTACCGGGCCATTGCCAAATTACAGGAGCACACGACGCTGGTTTACCGGGTTTTTTGTGCGCCAGTAAAGAGTGATGCCCGCGAGTGTGCAGCCCCGGGCATCGTGGCGAATAAATCATGGTGTATGGAGAAATCCGCATGAGCAATATAACCGCAAATTATCAGCGTTCGCAACTCCGCGCGTTACCGCTACGTGGCGGCAAGAGCGAGGTCACGTATTGCTATGTGGTGAGAATACCGGGCGGATGGGAAGCCATCAACCACAGGTTCCGTGAATGGGCTGTGGGTGATTTTCGTCAACAACAGCAGGAGACACATAATGACTAATCTACCCGCAACCGGGATCACTATGACCAGCCTGGAGCTGGTGGACTACATCAATGCTGAGCGTGAAGCGAAAGCGATCGCTGTCGGAGCATCCTTCCCGGGCAAAGGGCATTCAAAGCTCCGTCATGACCAGTTCCTGGTAAAAGTGCCTAAAGTTCTGAGCGAAAATCACTCACCCAAATTTTTGGGTGAGTACGTCGATGGTACCGGGCGTACTTTACCCTGCTATTACTTACCCAAGCGTGAAGCCTGCCTGATGGCAATGAGCTACAGCTACGAGTTGCAGGCGAAGGTGTTTGACCATATGACTGCGCTGGAGCAGTTCAGTGTACCGGCACCGCAGTTACCCGCGAACAAAGCAGACCAGATACAGGCCGGTCTGTTAATCGTGGAGTCTGCTACCAGGTTGCTGAATCTTTCTCAATCGTCACGACTGGGGGCGTTGCAGAAACTGCAGGAGCTGGCGGGGTTGCCAGCGCTGATGCCGGTATATGCCATCGATGCCCCGGCGGATGCTGTTAACGGCTCAAGCCGACCCACGGCTGCGATCACTACTCTGTTGAAACTGAACAGCAGCACGATGAGCACACCAGTGGCTTATCGTATCCTGGAGCGCCTGCGGATCGTTGAGCGCAAACGCCGCCCAAGTTCCCGACATGGTGAAAAACAATTCTGGTCGATAACCATCAGTGGCCTGCTGTTCGGAAAAAATATCACCTCACCGAATAATCCGCGGGAAACCCAGCCCCATTTCTATGAATCGCGCTTCCCTGAGCTGCTGCAGCGTATCTACGAAGAGTGGAGGCGTGGCTGATGACGACTAAATACCCAGATATCGGCAGCCACTGGTGTGATGACCATGGCCACGTAGTCATGATTCTTGATCACGATATTGAGGATCAGAAAGTTGTTTACCAACGTCCGGGTTACGAGTGGAAGTGTGCGACACCGCTGATTGTGTTCCGTGCCAGGTTCAGGAGGACAGATAAGTGATGGAGATAATGAGAAGCGACACCGGGCAGGGTGTCGCAGAGGGTTATGCAGCGATGTGGCCGACAGTAAATTCAACGTGGTACGCAGTGTATGGAAAAATAATTTTCTGGCCATCATGTTCAATTACCCCGGCTTTTAATAGCGCGGTGACATCCCGATGTACGGCGCGGAAATCACGTCCTACGCGCCTTGCCAGTTCGCGTATGGATATCGCCTCTGCTCCGGTCATTGTGTTAATAATGGCGAGTCGGTTAGGTGCCAGCATTGTTTTAGCCAGTGATTCAATATCGGGGAACGTCAGAGAAAACGGGACATCAACAGGTTGTCCAGACATCGCTGCAACAAACGCCGCTTTGGTGTCTTCTCTGGCCGTTTCGCGAGACATTACACGAACGGTTAGTGTGGTCATGATATTACCCCCTTATAGCGTTGACGTCGGCGTAAAATTGTTCGAACAGGTCAGCGAGGTCGGAGAACGTCACCGGGTATTCACTGTCGCCAATATGCTTATGGTCACCCTTGCCAGCTTCGTTGTCATAGCGCATAACGCAAACATCATTAGAAACGTAGGCCATGCTGTACTTATAGCCGTGGTTACTGGCGCGAATCGAGGGATCAACTGCCCAGACTGTAATGCTGATGAAGGCATTTTCCCCCGGAAAGACATCGCGTTTTTTGATGAGCAACTGCGCTGGCATTATGTTTTCTCCCTTAATGATGACAACAATAGCATCACTCTTTTGGTGATGTCAAATCCGTCATCACTTGATTCTCTGAATTCCGGACGGTATAGTGCTTCCGCTGCCACATTGCTGGTGGTCGGGCGTTGCAACCCGGATTTCAATTCAGCGCATAACCGCGCCTATGCGGTTTTTTTATGCGTTAAGCATTGCCACATTCGCATTATGGTGGGGCGTGCAGGGCAGCCTTCGGGCTGGCCGGGTTCAGTCAGGACCGGTATTCTCACCCCTGTACGTCTCACCACCAATTGGACCGTGAGAAGTCTCGGTGGTGAGTTATTTACACTCCTGACTGAGGCTGCCATTATGGCTACTGTCCCAACCCCTGAACAACCTGAAATCACCTTCGTTAACGGTCGCGCAGTGACTTCGTCACTGGCTGTCGCGGCTTATTTCGTCAAAGACCACAAAAACGTAATTCAAAAAATCCAGTCACTGGAATGTTCACCTGGTTTCACTGCGCTTAATTTTCAGCTCAGTCGCTACACCGACTCCACCGGTCGTCATCTTCCCTGCTATCTAATCACCCGCGATGGTTTTGCATTCCTGGCGATGAGCTTCACAGGCAAACGTGCCGCACACTTCAAAGAGATGTACATCACAGCCTTTAACACCATGGAGCAGGCGCTGATTCAACGGTCACGGAAGACATCTTCTGGCCTGGAATCCATTCATAACCATGCGCAGCGTCTGCATGAAAATCTCTCAATCATCATGGCTATCTGGGCGGATAACGTCCAGCCCCTGAACCCACCGATAGTGGTCAGCGGCACAGTTATGGATACCTGTCACCGTTCTGGCCTGATAGCCGCTGGGATAGCGCGGGCAATGCGGAGGGAGAGCAAATGAGCAGCAAACTTCATGGCCTTGTATGGGAAGGGTGCGCACATGCCGGTCTTATCCTTTCTCGCGTCGCCGTCATGGCCCGCCTGGCGGACTACAGCAATAACGAAGGGTTATCCTGGCCTGCGGTAGAAACCATACAGCGCGAAATCGGGGCTAAAAGC
>NZ_DASYBS010000037.1:0-2823 GCF_036500665.1 Cedecea sp. | reverse complement strand
TTTGTTTTCGTTCACGCAGGCAGCCGCCTGCAGTGCCGGCTCCAGTACGTCAGCGAAGCCTTTCGCTACCGCTTCAGCACCGTTAAGCCAGGTTTCCGCTTTCAGCATGGTTTCAAGCTCCTCCTGCCCCAGGCCGGTTTTCTTCATGTAAGCGCCCAGCATCAGCGCCTCATTCCTGTCCAGCCAGTCGGCATAATCCCGCATATCGTCTGAATCCCCGGCAATGCCGCCCCACGGCTTATGCACCATAATCCAGGCATTCTCCGGCATATGCACCGTGGCACCGGGCAGGCAGACAATCATCGAGGCCATGCTGGCGGCCACACCATCTACCCGGATCGCCACCTTCGCCTTCAGGCGCGAAAGCGTATTGAAGATGGCAAACCCCTGCATCACATCCCCGCCGGGGCTGTGAATGTGCAGATCGATTGCGCCGGCCTCAAACACCCCGGCCTCTTTGCAGTCGGCCACAAACTGCTGCGCGGTAATGCCCCAGCCACCGATGACGTCGTAGAGGAAAATCTCCACCCGCCCGGCGGCCAGCGCACGAATTTCGTACCAGCGCTGGCCCGTGGCCGCATCGACGCCCGCCAGGCTGGCCCGGGGGTTAATCGTCGTCATCCCGCTTGCGCCGATCGTCTTTTTTTGCCGTTGCATCTGGCGTTGCTCCTTTGTCGTGGGCGGCGTCGGAATCGAACACCAGACCATGCTCTTTATTAAATTCGGTTTCACGCAGGCGCTGGCGTTTAACCTCCTGCGGGTTCTTGCCGCGGGCGCGAGTCCACTCCGCCTCTGTCCCGGCACCACCGCGGACAATTGCTTTCCAGGCTTCCGCTTCTTTACCCGGGTCGATCCACGGCATCACCGGCCCCAGGTAGAGCGCGTTACAGAGGGATTTTTTATCCACGTCAGGAGGGACCGGGATACCACTCAGCAACGCCATCGCCAGCCAGGCGCGGTATACCGGCCGGCTGTGCTGGCCAACGAACCACTGCTGCAGCACGTTGTACCCTTCAAAACTTTCCACCAGCTCCTGACGCTGGGAGCTGTAGGTGCCGTTGTAGTCCCGGGCGATACTCGAATAACTCCCGCGCGTACCCGCCGCCACCGCCCGCATTTGTCCGTTGCGGAATTCATAGAGGTGAACGTTAGGGCGATTTGACTCGACCATGCCCAGGTCTTCGCCGGGTTTCAGGTCGTCATAAATCATGCCCGGGGCGATATCGTAGTGGCGCCGGCCACCGGGCGCGGAAAACTCACCGTCATCCCCCATTGACTGCGCATCGCCGCGTTTGATGTAAAAGCTCAGCGCGGCAGCAATACGGGCGGCCACACGCTCGGACTCTTCGTAGTCCTTGATGTCAGCCAGGCGGGTTATCACCCCGTGGATCAGGCTGATACCACGCAGCTGGTGAAGCCGCTTGCGGTGAGCAAGGTGAAGCATGTTGTCGGCCGACACTGTTTTGAAGTCGGCGTTAAATCCGGAAAAACCGGCAGGATGATGTTTATAAACCCTGTAGCCGGTCGGACGCCCCCAGGCATTGACGATAATGCCCTGTCTGACCTGCTGTCCGGCGGTGCTGTTGAGATTGAAGGGAACAAAATCTGCTTCCAGCATCTCCAGCGAGAAAGGTACCGACGTGGAATGCTGCAGGCCCGGAACATTACCACGCACCAGCTGAGTAAAGATCTCGCCGTCCCTGATTGCGGAGCGCAGCAAAAGCCGCTCGGCTTCAGGCCGGGTGAACATGCCTGTTACTTCCGGACGCACGGACCATTCGGCCCATAAAGCAGAGAGTTGACTGGCAAACGCAGAGTGAAGGTTACCGTCCAGATCCAGCGGCTGCGGCTCAACGTGAATGCCGTTCGCACCGATAACCCTGTCCTCCAGCTTGTCAAACAAGCCAATAACCAGATCGTGATTTTCATCCAGCCAGCGGGCCTGCTCGCGCAATGATGTCCCGGCAGCAAAAACGGCCGTATCCGCTGAACGCGATTCACGTTTGCCTTTGTGGGTACGGGACGAGATTGCTGCCTCGTAGGCCTGTAGCCTGAGACGATTCTGCACCCGCGCAGCGGCCCACCCTGGCGATATCGCGCCCAGTGTTCTTTCAAAAAATCCCATGGCGTGCCTTACAGAAAATTAGCGAGTTTGTATGAGCCACCGCGGCGGGTTACCGTCCGCCAGCGTCCTTCCCAGTATTCAAGCTCAGTACGCAGAGCGACGGGATCGTGGTTGGTAATAGCACGACCATTCACACCCGTGAACGACACGCTTTTGCCGTCCAGGGAGTCCTGGTAGGCCCGACGAACCATAAGCAACATGCTGTAAATTTCGTCTTTTGTCACAACCAGCCTCCCTTCCCGGAAGACCCCAGCCAGTTGCCGGAGAGTGCTGCTCCCTTTTCAGGCTCAGTATGGACAGACGGCTGAACGGGTTTTGTTTTTTTCACAGTTATTTCCCGGGGGCGTTCCCCTTCAAAAATATTTGGGTTCGTCTCCTGCGGCTCCGCCCAGGCAGGGGGCTTTTCCCAGTCACGGATTTTTTCGTAGCCCCGCAGGACGGCGACAGCCTGGGCATAGCAAAAAAGGTCGAACGCTTCGTTATTCCCTTTACCGGGTTTGCGCCACTTGCCATCCAGCCCGCGCTCTTCATACGTCAGCTCGTCGTAAAACCACTCCCCTGGCCAGTCCGGAAAATGGATATAGCCCGCGCCCGGCGTCTCACGGGCCAGGTTATTGCTCAGCTGGTCTTTCAGGGTATCGGTCTGCAGGAGGTACACCGGCACTTCACCGCGCACTTCCGCCCGCCTGTCGGCGCGG
>NZ_DASYBS010000036.1:0-9371 GCF_036500665.1 Cedecea sp. | reverse complement strand
CACCATCTGCTGACGGTAAAAGGGTGTGAGCCAGCACTTGATGTGCTGGCGTTTGAAGGTGATGAAGCCCTCAGCAAGCCGTTCCGCTACCGGGTGGAGTTCACCAGCGCAGATCACGCCATCAGCAAAGAGATGATGCTGCTGAAGGCCGGCTCCCTGACGCTACAGGCCCCGGTGGACCAGGGCTACGGCATAAAAATGCAGCAGCCGGTGCGGGTAATTCAGGGGGTGGTGAGCGGGTTTGAACGCCTCAGCACGTCGAAGGATGAAACCCGCTACGCCCTGACGCTCCAGCCGCGTTTTGCGCTGCTTGACCGTTCGCACCAGAACGCCATCTACCAGGATATGTCGGTGCCGCAGATTGTGGAAAAAATCCTGCGTGAGCGCCACGCCATGCGCGGGCAGGATTTCCTGTTCTCGCTCTCAAAAGAGTACCCGCGCCGTGAACAGGTGATGCAGTACGGTGAGGATGACCTGCACTTCATCACCCGCCTGCTGGGCGAGGTGGGGATCTGGTTCCGCTTTACTACTGATACGCGCCTGAACATCGACGTGGTGGAATTTTACGACAGCCAGCAGGGTTACGAAAAGGGCCTGACCCTGCCCTCAGTACCGCCGTCGGGCCAGCATTCGGACGGCGTGGACTCGGTGTGGGGCATGGAAAGCCATCACCGCGTGGTGCAACAGCAGGTCAGCACCCGCGACTACAACTACCGCCAGGCTACGGAAGACATGAATACTCAGGTGGATACCACCCGCGGGGATACCACCACGTACGGCGATGCCTATCATTATGCCGACAACTACCTGACGGCGGGCAGCACATATGACCGTAACCCGGCCCCGGAGTCCGGCGCATTTTACGCCCGTATCCGGCATGAGCGTTACCTGAACGGCCAGACGCAGACCCATGCCATCACCAGCAGCCCGACGCTCTCTCCGGGTATGCTGCTGAAAGTCGCCGGCGGTAATGAAGTGGCAGCGGTGTTCAGTCAGGGCGTGGTTGTCACGGCGATGCGCAGTCATGCCCGACGTGATGAAGACTTCAGCGTGCATTTTGACGGTATCCCGGACAGCACGGACCTTGGCTTCCGCCCTGAGCCCGGCAGCCGCCCGGTAATGGCGGGCACGCTGCCCGCCCGCGTCACCAGTACCACCGAAAACGATACCTACGGTCATATTGATAAAGACGGCCGCTATCGCGTCAACATGCTGTTTGACCGCGACAACTGGGAAACCGGTTTTGAGAGCCTGTGGGTGCGCCAGTCTCGTCCGTATGCGGGCGACACCTATGGTCTGCACCTGCCGCTGCTGGCAGGTACCGAAGTGGCGATTGGGTTTGAAGATGGTAACCCGGACAGGCCGTATATCTCCGGCGTACTGCACGACTCGGCCCACGGCGACCACGTCACCATCCGCAACTATAAGCGCAACGTCCTGCGCACCCCGGCGAACAACAAAATCCGCCTCGACGATGAGCGCGGTAAAGAGCATATCAAGGTCTCCACCGAATACGGCGGCAAGAGCCAGCTGAATCTCGGGCATCTTGTTGACAGCGACAGGCAGCAGCGCGGCGAGGGTTTTGAGCTCAGAACCGACAGCTGGGGCGCGATACGGGCGCAGAAAGGCATCTTCATCTCGGCGGACGGGCAGGCGAAGGCGCAGGGGGATGTGCTGGAGATGGGGCCAGCAATTGCAAGGCTTTCAGCAGCATTAGTGGAAATGGAATCTCTTGCAGCCAGCGCACAGCAGGCCCAGGCGCTGGCGGCCGATGTCAGCCGTCAGCAAAAGCTTCTAAAGCAGAGAATTGAACAACTGCATGAGGAGGTTATCCTGGGCAGTGCCCCGAAAGGGGTTGCGCTGGTAAGTGGCGAGGATATGCAGCTGTCAGCCGGTGACAATCTGACCCTGACGGCGGGCAGGCAACTGGATGTTGGTGTGCAGAAAGACGTCACGCTGGCGGCCGGTAAACAGCTCAGCCTGTACAGCCGTGCAGGGGCAAAGCTGTTCAGCTCGCATAACGATATTGATATTCAGGCTCAGGGAGGAAATATCACCACCTGGTCGACGCAGGACACGCATATTTCGAGTGGCAGGAAACTGGTTGTGACGGCGCAGGATGAACTGACGCTGATATGCGGAGGCGGCTATATCAAAATCAAAGGCGGAAATGTTGAAATAGGCGGTCCGGGTAAGCTGCTGATAAAGAACACGGGAATAAAAAAAGCTGGAACCGGCAGCATGCAGGGTGTGATGAAATCGTTTGAGCCATCAACATTTGATGAGAAATTTGTCATCAGAAATGCGCTAACAAAAGAACCTATACCAGGTAAAGCGTACAAAATCACTATGCCAAATGGTTCTGTTGTTTCCGGTATTACTGATGCTTCTGGAGCAACGACACTCAATTCATCAGATGTTATCGACAATATGATTATCAGCTTAGTTAAGGCGAATTAAGATGAGATGGAATCAGTCAGACAGGAAAGTCCTCACAATTATAGCCATTGTTGGTGTACTCCTGTATGCCATTTATAAAGGGCTTCAGTTTTTAGCTGGTGTATCAATGGGGGCCAGTTTTGGTGTCGGCCTTGGAGGAATGAGCGGTTCTCAAAAGACAGAAGAGTCACGAAAAGTTGAAACGGATGCTTCGCCTCAAATTATTTATCGCATAGATAAAAATCGATACCTGACGTTAGAGAATTATATCTCCTGCGATAAGGGTGGGCAGGTCTATTACAATGACACGCAACGGGGAATAAAAACACACCTGGGATGGGATAGCGATTTTTATGATTTCTCATATCGTCGGGGGAATAATTTAGCAGCTTATCAGGGCTCTATTATTAATGGGGCGGATAACGGTTATCTGGCATTCCCCGGCGCATCTACCCGGCAATATTGCGGTAGTGGTAACTCCACAACAGGTTGCCCTGTATTTTTCTATTTCTCACCTGACTATGGTAAGTCTTTTATTTATCAGATAGTGGCAATAAAACGTAGGACCCCTGAACGTTTTAGCCAGCTTAAAGTGGTGGTGGCGAATGATGGGGTTTATCTGAGAGACGAATCTAAAGCAGAAAACATCTATTCTCATCCGTGGGGCTATAATGATCTCCATTCAGTGAATAAATTTAGAGTTTCTGACGGTAAGTTAATAAACATATACGATGATTGGCAGAAGAAAACTTATGAATTGGTCAAGGAAGAGTTGATAAGAAAAAAATTACCTTACGCAAACGAGTATGGCCCTAAATTTCAGATATTCGATTATACCAGGTCAACAACTCCTCCAAAAACACATGATGAAAGTAATGCAATTGCAAATGAATTGTCTGACATTCGAATTAGGATTGAAGATAAAGTATATAGTGACAGACTCAAATTCCCAAAACTTTCAACGCAAAGCATAGACTCTAACTACCTATGTAATAAAGGAATTGAAGCTAAAACTATTACGTATACAACTGAGTCGAATGGGAAAAAGGAGGTGGTAAAAAATGGTCAATAACACTGGGCCTGTTCGAGAGCTTGAATGTCAGCTTGATGATAATGGGCATCCGTCCTGGCAGTCGTTCCCTTCTCATAAAAATTGCCAAATCAGAGGTGGGTGTGATTTACCTCCACATTTGCCTGGTATTATTATTCTTGTTCATGGTGTTAACTCGACAGGAGAATGGTTTTCCATTGCGGAGAAAAAAATTTGTGAAGGCTTGAATAAGAGGCTTGGTCTAAATGGAACGTCTTATGAGCTGGAAGCCAATAAATATCTTTCTGATGATAAATTGGAGTTTGAACCTCTTATAGAAAGAGATCTACCCGCACCTAAGAAAGAAACGTCTCCAGTCATTCGCTTTTACTGGGGGTATTCTCCAGTTAAAGGTGAAGAGGATAAGTATATTATCCCTTTGGCAAATAGACAGGGTGTTGATTATCACCAACTAAAAAGAGACGGGATACCTCACGAAAGTATTTTGAAGCAAGGGCCATTTTTTTGGGGGGGAGGGCCATTTCAGAATGGAACAAATAATTTGCACTCTGTTTGGAGTGAGAAAGGGTTTGATGAAGGTCCATTTTTTTTTAAAGTTCAATGGCTCAATGAAGATAAAGATCGCCTTTTAACCAATGCACCTCCGAGAAAATACTATGCTCATGCAGCCAAACGTCTTGCAGACCTGATTGATAGTATTCGTAAAGAATATCCCAAAGATACGGTTACCGTTATTTCTCACAGCCAGGGAACGATGGTGGCAATGGCTGCGGTTGCGATTGCTGAGCAAGCACCTGATGCATTGTTTGTACTTAATTCTCCCTATGCACTGGATCACAACGATCTTAACGGTGCGTCGCTTCCTGCAGAGGAATGTATCTCACCTAAAGGAAGGCAAAGCACATTGTCTGCCATTGTTGATAAGGTTGCTTCCAGAAAAAATCACCTGTCATCGCTTGGCTATGAGGGGCTTTGCGTAGGTCAGACGGTAGATAAAAAGAGCTGGCGGCCTGATGTCACTCTTGCTGGTGAAAGTGGCACCAGTCTTGCCGAACGAGATAATCATGGGCGCACTTATATCTACTTTTGTCCGCATGACCGTGTTATGGGGTCACGCCCGCTACGTTCAATTGGCTGGCAGGGATTACCCAATGATTCTCAGGGGCAGCCTCATCCTCTGCTGAAAAAGCATCAGGGAGATTTATTTCAACGCATGCTGGCTCGCAGTACTCCATGTGGCGAAGCTCCAAATGCAGTAACACCTTTTGCAAAACTGCCGGATGGGAAACCCTTCTGGGATGATAAAGGCGACGAGTATCAAAGCAGTGGTTTCACCTATCCGGATCCTCCAGAATGGCAAACGGTATTTATTAATGCCGAAAAGGTACCTGAACCTATTGATGCTGCAAAATTAGCTGATTTTGATGAATCACGTGTTGGAGCTGAACACGATGACAGACAGATAGATGGTTGGGGGGAAATTAATCCGGATAAAAAACTAAAAAACGACAATACCTATGATAATTACATCAATCTATATCCCAATCAGGATATTGTGATTGGATTTAAGAATCTTGGCACGCAATCTGAACCGAGAATGGTACCAGTCACTCGTAAAGAAACGTTTGAAGAAAAAGATCTTCGATTAAGATCCTATGTTTCTCAGCCAACGGACCACAGTACTTTGCCAATGCACGCTGAGTTTATGTCGCAGGTGGTGGCTTATGATTTGCCGATTGGGTATTGCGATGCAACCTGGGATAAGGCATTTATGGCCGATTTACGACGTAAAGCGGATTGGGTGCAGGGTGAGGATCCTTATCTCTTCGGTGGAATACCCGACAAAGTGCCGGAACCTGATTTAATTAGCCGAGATACGGTCATTGATGAATTTAATAAAGCACAAAGTAAGCTACCAGCTTACAGAAATGTAAATAAGGCATGATTATATTTTATATTGATTTTAATGTTTAACGTGCTTTGTAAAGTCAAATGAAATATTTAATTATAAAGAAGGGAATGACAAGTGGGGAAGAACGTTGTTGTTTTAGGCGATGCCACTACACATGGTGGTAAAGTCACATCAGCCTCATCCAGTTTTGATATATCCGGTAAAAATGCTGCACTTTTGAATGACACTGTGTCCTGCCCTGAGCACGGCACAAATAAAATTATTGAGTGCGATATTTCTGCTTATGAAGAAAACGGCCGAGGTATTGTATTACATGGCTGCAAGACGCAGTGTGGGGCGAGCGTTATCGCAAGCATGCAGGATATGGAGGTTGGCTGATGGGATGGTCTCTGCCGGAGGTGCCTGAAAAAGAACCAGCACCGGTCTGGTCGCCGTGGGTTTGTCTGCTGATTATTATCCTGGGTCTTTTTATAGGGTTGCTTGTGGCAGTGCTGAAGTCACCAGCAACTGGCTTACCTTCGTTGAGCAGCGGGTACTGGCTACCGCTGACGGCCTGGACATTTGCGGGCATTTCGGCAGCCATCGCGGTTTACAGCTTCTGGTGGGAAACGCTGGCAATCCGTGTCTGGAATTGGAATGAGTGGTGCCGAAACACTCGTCTGAAGTGGCGCTTACGCGCGCTCCAGCATCTTGTCATTCTCAGCAATGTTTTCATCGCTGCCGATACGGACCTGTTGTCTCGTCTGGCACATACACAAGAAGGGGATAGTGCGGACACACCGCCTTTAACGTTGTTGCCGGAAGCCCCCCTTACGCCAGGAATTTCACGTTTTGAGCAGCTACTCAGTCATCTCATTGCTCAGATAACGCCTTCGATTCGTCGACGATATCCTTCCGGCCCACTCCAGATTATTGTTCAGACCAACGGTAATGATAACGAACGGGAACTGCAGTCATTCCAACGTATTTGGACAGCAGAATCTCCACCCTGGAAAGTCGACGTTCATTTTCAGGATGCAGATTTTGGTGACTGGAATCAGTTTGTGGGATCAACAAAGCGGCCCGTACTGGTGCTGGCAATGCACTATCGGTTGCCCGATGATGTTCTGCCTGAATTTGCCAGCGCGTTGTTTATGATTCATCCGTCGATGCTAAATCAGGGTGAAGGAAAAAATGCGTTACGGCTTTTCCGGGCGATGCCGCTCAACATCCGTACGCTTGCAACGGAACTCAGTGAATTACGGGATATGGCCCTCACGCCTGCCAGCAAGAAACACCTTGTCTGGCACAGTGGACTGGCAGATGCACCACGACAGTCAGTAAACAGGGTGCTGAATGATCTGTCGGTTCCTCTGTACGATAGCATTGGCACTGGCGGTGTCATTGACTATGACACAGCATGTGTACGGTATGGCGGTCTTGCTGGCTGGGCAATGATTGGCGCTGCGGCTGAGATGGCTGCTTATGGCCCCGCCAGCCAGTGGCTTCTTCTTGCAGGTGAAGATGATGCCTGGGCTGTGACGCTTGGAAACGCCGCCCCTGTAGTCGGGCATGATCATTTCGTTATTCAGCCACCCTTTCCCGGGGGGGCTGTTCTGATGGCATTACTGCTCAATGCCGGGCTGTACAGCCTGATGATTCACTATTTCCCGTCAACGGCATTCTCCTGGTCAGGGATCGCTCTTCTTCTGCTGTCACTGATAGTGACATTGCCCGGGCTGGCCATTTTGCTGAGACGAATTACAGCCCGTCTTCAGCGCCCGGAATTTATCAGGGTTGCACGACACTCCGGAAAGGAATAACCGGTATGAAAAAGGTTTCAAAGCCACTGGGCGCTGGGTTACTCATCGTGGCAGCCCTGTTGATGATACTCTTTGTTTTTGCACAGACAACGCAGCTGCCCTCCGGTAGTGGTGAAGATAATTTCTGGTATGTGCTGGCAGGTTTCATCATTCTGACTGCCACATTATGCACCCTGGTGTTTTTTACGTTGTCCAGGCAACAAAATCCCTCTCCCGTTACGTCTGATGGTGACAACAATCACAATGAAGAAAGAACGTCGGATCAATATGATTTTTCATCGCTGAGCAAGCACCTCAGAAGACGGTACTCGTTCTTCTGGCGCCGCAAAGTCCGCCTGCTACTGGTCACCGGCGATGAAGCCGCGATTGAACAACTGGTGCCCGGCCTGCAACAGCAGCAATGGCTGGAAGGTAACCGCACGGTTCTGATTTTCGGTGGCAGCCTGACTGCTGATCCCGATAAGGAAAAATACACCGCGCTGCGTAAACTGCGTCGCGGTCGCCCGCTGGACGGGATTATTCGCGTGATGCCGACATCGCTGAACCTCACATCTCAGATTAGCGATAACGACCTGCGCGGCCTGGAGAAAATCAGCGAACTGCTGCGCTATGCTGCCCCGGTCTGGCTGTGGCAGCTGTGCGATAGCGACTGGTCGCAGGCGAAGCGTGCGGAGCAGGCCGTGGGGGCAAGTTTCCCGCTGCGTTCGCAGGCTGATGACATCAGCCGCCAGCTCGAAGCGCTGCTACCGGAACTGCGCGCCCGGGGCGTGAGCCAGATAGTCGAAAATAACATCCACGACTTCCTGCTGCGTTTGGGGCAGCATCTGAAAGAGGGCGGTATTGCCCGCTGGGCTCAGCAGCTGACGCCGTGGCTGTATAGCTCGCAATCGCGTATTCCGCTGCGGGGGCTGGTGTTTAGTCTGCCGGGGAGCCAGGCTGTTGATTCACCCGAAGGCACTGTTGCCGCCGCTGATGTGGAAAAATACCGCGCTGAATCCCAGAGCCATGCCCTTGCGCTCCCGGTCACCTGGCAGGGCGTGGTGGATGACTGTACCCGCCTGCGTGGTCGTCGCGTCGGTATGGCCTGGGAGCAGACGCTGGCATGGGCCATCATGGCGGTGGTCGGTGTTTGGGGCGCGGGCATGCTGCTTTCCTTTGCGCTGAACTACGGGCAGATCTCTTCTGTCGCCGGAAAAGCGCACCATCTGGTGAAAGATCCCTCCGTGTCCGATGCTCAACTAACGGCCCTGTATGACTTGCGAAACGATGCCGGCCGCCTGCAGCATCATGCCCAGGACGGTACGCCGTGGTACCAGCGCTTTGGGCTAGATCACGGTCAGCAGCTGCTGAATGCGATGCTGCCGTGGTATGGCGTGGCGAATAATCGCCTGATACGCGACCCGGCAAATGCGGCCCTGACGCAAAAGCTTACCGCGCTGGCTAACTCCGCGCCCAATAGCGACCAACGTGTGCAGCTGGCGAAGCCCGGTTATGACCAGCTTAAAGCCTGGCTGATGATGTCGCGCCCGGACAAAGTGGACGGGGCTTTTTACGCCCGTACCATGAAAGGTGTACAACCGTCTCGCGCAGGCCTCTCAACCGGCCTGTGGCAAAGCCTGTCGCCGGATCTGTGGGCCTTTTACATCTCTGAATTGCCGAAGCAGCCACAGTGGAAAATTGCTTTGTCCCCGCAGCTGGTCAGCCAGGGTCGCCAGGTGTTGTTACAGCAGATTGGCCGTCGCAATGCCGAAAGTACGCTGTATGAAAATATGCTCAAATCGGTGCGCCGTAACTTTGCCGATGTCTCTCTGGAAGACATGACCAGCGGTACGGATGCCCGCCGTCTGTTCGCTACCGATGAGGTGGTGCCCGGGATGTTTACCCGTCAGGCGTGGGAAGGGGGGATCCAGCAGGCCATCGAGAAAGCGGCCAACTCCAGGCGCGATGAAATTGACTGGGTGCTGAGCGACAGCCGTAAAGCGGTCTCGGCTGACCTGTCGCCGGAGGCGCTAAAAGCGCGCCTGACCCAGCGTTATTTCACCGATTTCGCCGGTAGCTGGCTGAGCTTCCTTAACAGCCTGCGACTTAACCCGGCGAATAATATTGCTGATGTCACCGACCAGCTGACGCTGATGAGCGATGTGCGCCAGTCACCGCTGATTGCCCT